>JANWXO010000081.1 GCA_025057295.1 Candidatus Binatia bacterium
GAGTGATGGGGACAAGGTTTCTGGAATCCGGTAAGTGTGAGGCAACAAAGCTGGCTAGGCGAGCACGGTTTGGTCGGATATAGTAAAAATCAGGGGAACTGAGTATGCCGTTCACGGTTACCGAACTTCGCGATTTGATACGGCTTGTCGAAGAGCAGCCCGAGTGGCGGGCGGAGCTACGCCGTCTCGTGCTCACCGACGAGCTACTCGCTCTCCCGGAACAGATAGCTTCTCTGCGGCGCGATACTGAGCAGAGGTTCCAGCAGCTTGCCGTACAACTCGCCGGGCTAACGGCATCGCAGGTGCGCACGGAGGAGCGGTTGGCGGAGCTCTCGCAGGCGCAGGTGCGCACGGAGGAGCGGATTGGGGAGTTGACGGCGGCGCAGGCGCGGCTTGAGGAGCAGATGGTAGTGTTATCGCAGGCGCAGGTGCGCACGGAAGAAGGATTGCGTTCGCTGATCAATTGGCAGCGTGGCGAGGCAGGACGACGGGACGGCGAGCGGTATGAGCGCGAAACTCTCAGACGAGCGCCCGTGCTCTTCAATGGCGGCCAGGGGGGTGCTCCGGATCATCCCGATGTCCAGCGGCGACTGACGGTGCAGTTAGGGCCATTGTTGGCCGGGGATATGCTGGACGCGGAGAACGATCCCTTTTTGGCCGATCTGGTGTGGTGGAAGGATGGACAAGTGGCGGTCGTTGAGGTCTCCGTGCAAGTAGACCGCCAGGATGTGATTCGTGCAGAACGGCGAGCTGCCACGTTGAGACGCAGCGGTGCACAGGCGTGCGCGCTGGTGATTGGCGAGCAGTGGGCAACGCCAGAGGCGCGCGAGCTGGCACGGACGCGGCAGGTGGCGTGGAAAGTGGGGGAAGATCTCTCCGAGGACTTTCTGGCCTTCCGGCGGCGATAAAGTGGAGTGCCGGTTTTCACCCGAGCGGTGGCGTCTGGCGGAAATCCAATACGGCTTCACACCATTTCCCAACCGCGAGGAGTCGCTCTTCAGCGAACGCAGCGCTCACGAGCTGTATGCCAAGAGGCAGACCATCTGCACTCAATCCCGAGGGGAGCCCGAGGCTCGGGAGCCCACTGAAACTTGCCGGCCCGTTGAACGTCGGATCGCCGGTAGTGGCAAATCCGCGTGGCGCCGGTGCCGGCGTGGCAGGCGTCAGGAGTGCATCGACCGTGCGACACAACGCGTCGAGATCGTGGCGGAAGCGTTGCTGGTGACGCCGCAGTGCGACATAGTCGATACCGGACACTGTGAGCCCTTTTTCGACGAGCTCTTGCATTTGGGGACTGTAGCGGGCTTTGTGCTGCGCGTAGAGCTCGCGGTGTGATGCGGCTGACTCGGCGTATAGCATGGCGAAATGAGCTTCTGGCACGCCCGCGAAACTGGCCGGCAGCTGGACCTCTTCAACGCGTGCGCCGGCGCGGGCCAGGCGCGCGGCGACCGCTTCGGTATGTTTACGGGTTTCCTCGTCTGCCTTCTCCCAAAAGAACTTGCGTACCAGACCCAGGCGCGGGGGCTGCGCGGCGTCCAGTCCCCTGACATAATCTGGCACGGGCAGCGGAACGCAGGCGGGATCGCGGGGATCGTCTCCGGCGAGTACCTGGAGCAGGTGTGCAACATCAGTCACCGTGCGAGCGAAGATGCCGACGTGATCGAGACTCCACGCCAGGGCGAACATGCCGAAGGTGCTCACACGCCCGTAGGTAGGTTTCAAGCCGACGCAGCCGCAATACGCTGCGGGGCGAATCGTCGAACCGTACGTCTGCGACCCGAGTGCGCCGTAGCACATGGAGGCGGCAACAGCGGCGGCGGATCCGCTGCTGGAACCTCCCGGTGTGTGCTCCAGGTTCCAGGGGTTCCGGGTCGGGGACGGCGCCAGGGCGGCAAACTCGGTGGTCTGGCATTTCCCGAGAATCACCGCGCCTGCTTCCTTCAGAAATTGCACTACGGTAGCGTCGTAGTCCGGCACGAAATCGGCGTAGATCGGCGAGCCCATCGTCGTTTTCAGACCTGCCGTATAAAAGATGTCTTTGAGACCGAGTGGGATGCCGTGAAGCGGACCACGGTACACGCCCCGCTGAATCTCTGCTTCGTGGTATCGCGCTGCAGCCAGAGCACCGTCCCGATCGAGCGTGACCCAGGCCTGCAGACGCGACTCGAGTCGGTCGATGCGCTCGAGACACGCGCGCACCAGATCAACAGGAGATACCTGACCGGTGCGAATCTGCTCCGCCGCAGCGCTGAGAGTGAGAGTAGACAGGGCGGTCATAGAAAGTCCACGGTGCGGCCGTGCTCAGTCTGCTCCGCAACGAACGCAACGCGGAGCGGCTGGCCTACCACTGACTGTTCTGTACCGTTACTCCACGAGCTCGTCGAGCTGCACCAAGATCCCGTCCGGGTCGCGAAGGAAGGCACTGTTGAAGGTTCCATCGGGTGTCTTGGTCACGGTTGGGGGAACGACAAACTCTGCCCCTTTGGCCTGCAGTTCCTCGTACACCTTAGGCAGGTCCTGGACCCAGAAGGCAAAATGGTGGATGCCGATCTGGTCCAGTTTAATCGCCTCCCCACTCACGGGTTTGTCGGTGTGTTCGGAGAGGACGAGAAAAGCTTCCTCTTTTCCTCGCTTCCAGTACAGCGTGACCGCGCGGCGGCGTTCGTGCGGGTCTTTGTAGAGCGCCGGGAGAACGGTTCCGCGCGTTTCTTGGATTTCGTCCCGTACGACTTGCAACCCTAACAGATCGCGATAGAAACGCAGCGACTTTTCCATGTCGCGCACGCCAATGGCAATGTGAGAGACACCTTTGATGACCATACGTACTCCCTCCTGTGTCGGTACTCTGCACGGGGGGCGATTATCCTGGGAGGAGCAGCCCTCTGTCAACAGTTGCGTGTCTCACCTTTACAGCCTGACTCAGGGATGAGACAGTACGTCCGAGCTGATAGGAAGGAGGAATAAAGATGGAGGATCCGAGCCTCAAGGCAATGGGTGTATGCTGGGATCTGCGCGAACTGTACAACAGCCCGGATGATCCGCAAATCGAAGCCGATATCGCCGAAGCACGACACCGAGCGGAGGCGTTCGCGCAGAGCTATCGAGGCACGATCGTCAGCGGACAACTCGATGGTGTAGCACTTGCTCGTGCGCTCGCAGAATACGAGGCGGTAACGGAGCTGCAACAGCGCCCCTCTTTCTACGCTTCCCTTCTGTTCGCTGCCGATACACAAAGTACGGCAGCACAGCGACTCGTGCAGCGTACCCGGGAAGCGGCGACCGAAACCGCCAACCTCCTTGTGTTTTTTACCCTGGAACTCATTGCCCTGGAGGACGACCGCTTCGCTGATCTCCTCGCGGTCCCAGAACTGGACCCGTATCGGCACTACCTCGAAACGCTGCGGCGGTTTAAACCGCATACGCTGAGTGAAAAGGAAGAACAGATTCTCAATCAGAAGCAGCTCACGAGCAGCGGTGCGTTCGAGCTGTTGTATGAAGAACTGACCGGCTCTTTACGTTTTACGGTACAGATCGACGGCGAAGAGCGTGAGCTGACCGATGGGGAGGTGATGGCGCTCCTGCGTCACCCCGATCGCGCACTGCGCGAGCAGGTGTTCACGACATTCCTGGAGACTCACGCCCGCCACTCTTTAGTGCTTACCTCTATCTTCAACAACATCCTCCTCGATCACAAGATCGATTGTGCCTTGCGGCACTACGACGATGTGACCTTGCCGACCCATCTGGCAAACGAAATTGCGCCGGAGACGGTGGAGGCGATGCTGCAGGCGGTTGAGCGTCACTATCCGTTGGCACAGGAATATTTTCGCCTAAAGGCCCGCCTGCTCGGGCTCGAGCGCCTCAAAAATACCGACCTGTACGCACCAATCGCTGCCGAACCAGAGCATATCCCTTTCCCACAGGCGCAGCAGATGATTCTGGCCGCGTTCGCCCGTTTCAGCGAACAGTTTGCCACCCACGCCGCCGATTTTTTTACCAAGCGGTGGATCGATGCAGAGGTCCGCCCTAGTAAGCGGGGCGGCGCTTTCTGCGCGGCCTATTCCCCTCGCCACCATCCCTATATCCTGTGCAGCTACAACGGTACCAGCCGCGATGTGGCGACAATCGCTCACGAGTTGGGGCACGGCATCCACTACTGTCTGGCTCGCCGCCAGACATTGTTGGCCTACGATGCGCCACTGGTGCTGGCCGAAACCGCTTCTGTCTTTGCGGAAATGCTCCTGGTCCACTCCTTACTGGAACAGGCGGAGAGTGTTGCTGTCCGACGTGCGTTGCTGTGCGACACGTTGGAGGAGATGTACGGTACGGTCTTTCGGCAGACGGCGCTCACGCGGTTCGAGATAGCGGCGCATCGCAGGCGCCAGGCAGGGCAACTGACCGCCGAGGAGATCGGCGCAATGTGGTGGGAGACACAGGAAAAGCTTTTCGGGACCAGTGTGGAGATGATCCCTGCCTACCGCTGGGGCTGGACCTATATCTCCCATTTCATTCACAGTCGTTTTTATTGCTACGCCTACTCCTTTGGCGAGCTCCTGACGTTGGCTCTCTACCAACGCTATGTGGATGAAGGGCCGAGTTTTATTCCTGCCTATATGCGCCTCTTGGAGAGTGGGGGGTCGCAGCGACCAGACCAGGCACTGGCCCGACTGGGGATGAATATCAATCAGCCGGAGTTTTGGGACCAGGGGTTCCGTGTGATTCAGGGCTTGCTTGACGACTTGCGGGCGACGTGTGAGTAGCTGCCAGCGCGCCGTGACCAGGGTCCTCTGCGCCAGTTCCAGGGTGGACAAGCGAGGAGTGCTACAGTCCCTTTTTTGCCTCCAGGTCGTGTACGAGGGTTTTCGCCGTGCGCCAGAAAAACCACGCGGCAGCCAGGTTCATCACGACAGTGGTGTACAGCAACGAGTAGCGGATCGCATCGGGGGTGCCGATCCAGTCATTGAGAGCACCGACCGCTTGAGGGCCAGCGCCGAGACCGATAATCGTCAGGATAAAAATGAAGATCGCCGACGCCATTGCCCGCATGGAGGGCGGAACCAGATCTTGCACAATCGATCCTGCCGGCCCGATCCAGAGGGTACCGAAGAGGGTCGCGGGGAAGAAACTCAACAGAGCGAGTCGATGATCGGCAAGCAGCAGGCTGGCGACAACAAATGGGATGGTCAACAACACCCCCACCATCCCAATGTACGCGCGGGCGCGTGGTTCGCGCTGTACCCAGCGATCGGCCAGCCAACCGCCGAGGAACGCCCCCAACGCCCCTCCGACAGCGGTGATCCACGATAACCACAGCCCCAACTCCCCTGGCGTCATGTGGTGGAGACGGACGAAAAAGGCCGGCAGCCAAGCGCCTAAACCGTAGCCGGCAAAGGCGTGGAATCCGGCCGCCAAACTGATACAGCGGCCACTCGGCAGGGAGGCGAAAAACCGCCACGTTTCTCGGAGATTGTATGCCCGGAGGCTGACGGGCCGTCGCTCGCTCATGCCGCGTGGCGGTTCACGGATAGTGAAGCGGACGACCAGAGCCAGCAGGACCCCCGGCAGGCCGACCACCATGAAGGCAACCCGCCAACCGTACAGGTCGTTGATCCATCCTCCCAACCAGAAACCGAGTCCCACACCGACATAGACCCCGCATGCGTAGAGCGCCAGCACCGTGGCGCGCTTCTCCGGCGGGAAATAGTCCGACAGCAGAGAGTGTGCTGGGGGGGTGGCACCGGCTTCGCCGATACCGACGCCGATCCGTGCCAAGGCGAGGTCGGTAAAACCACGTGCCAAACCCGAGGCGGCGGTCATGATGCTCCACGTCGCCAGGCTAATCGCGATCAGACTCCGTCGCACCCATCGGTCTGCTAGGCGCGCCAGCGGTAGTCCAGCAAAGGTGTAGAAGACAGCAAAGGCAAAACCGGTGAGAAAGCCAAGCGCGGTGTCCGAGATCTTCAGGTCTTCTTTGATCGGCTGAAGCAGGATCGCCAGAATTTGGCGGTCGATGAAGTTGAAAATGTACACGACGAACAGGACACCAAGCACGTAGTAGGCGTATGGACCGCCGACGGCGGGGGAAAACTCACTAGGAGTGCGGGTCTCGAGGGATGGTGCGCCTTCCTGACTGGCCGGTGAAGAGCCTTGCGACATCGCTCCCTCCTTTCCCGTGACAGCAGTGCTCTTTCTCTGGATCAGAGACGGGGATTTGTCAAGCAGGTGCTCCCAGCGCCGCCGATGGTGTGACAGTACGTGCCCCCCACATTCGGTACGCCGCCGACGGCCGGTGGCTGACGCACGATCGTCTCCTCTGCTCGTAGGGTATTGACTCACTTGCGTGACCACAAAGATGTACCATAGTTTATTATTCACTAGTGAATGAACGGCAAAACCGGGAACAGAACTGCTGGGCAAGAAAGGAACCCTGATGTCGTCGACTCAGGCTGCTACCAAGACTGTCGCAGTTCCCACAGCGCCGTGGCCTCCAGGCCCACGCGGCTTGCCAGGTATCGGCCACCTGTGGAGTTTTCGTCGGGACCCGCTCAGGTTTTTGCAGGAATCCGCCCGTCGCTATGGTGACCTGGTGCACTTTACGATCGCGTCACAGCACGTGTTCCTCCTCAACCACCCTGCATATATTCAGGATGTGCTGGTGACGCACCATCGCAATTTTGTGAAAGGGAGGGGACTAGAGCGGGCGAAGGATTTTCTCGGCGAGGGGTTGTTGACGAGCGAAGGCGAGTTGCACCGCCGCCAGCGCCGCTTGGTCCAGCCGGCGTTTCATCGCCAGCGGATCGCTGCCTATGGGGCAGTGATGGTGGAGTATGCCGCACGCACTCGTGCCCGGTGGCAGGAAGGTGCGAGGATAGATATAGCGCAGGAGATGATGCGGCTCACGCTGGCCGTCGTCACCAAAACTCTTTTCGATGCCGAGGTTGAAGCCGAAGCGAGTGCAGTTGGTGCGGCGATCACCACTCTCATGGAAGGGTGGCCACGGCTCATGTCGCCCTTCTATCCGGTGTGGAAACGGTTACCGTTGCCCAGCACGCGTCGTCTGGCAGAGGCTGGGGCCCGGCTCGATGCCATCATTCACCAGATAATCAGCGAGCGCCGCAGGAGCGGTGCGGACCGAGGTGATCTGCTCTCTATGTTGCTGCTGGCCCAGGATGAGGAAGGGGGAGGGGGCATGACGGATAAGCAGGTGCGCGACGAAGCGATGACTCTCTTTCTCGCTGGGCACGAAACGACAGCCAACGCGTTGACGTGGACCTGGTACTTGCTCTCGCAGCACCCGCAGGTAGATGCCCAACTGTACGCCGAACTCGACCGGGTATTGGCAGGGCGGCTGCCGACGGCGGACGATGTTCCGCAGCTCCCCTACACCCGCATGGTTTTTGCCGAGTCCATGCGACTGTATCCGCCGGCGTGGGTCCTCGGACGGCGCGCCCTCGAGGCGTATGAGATACCTCCGTACACCATTCCCGCCAACGCCCTTCTCCTCATGAGTCCCTACGTCGTGCATCGTGACCCACGCTACTTTTCTGACCCCGACCGTTTTGATCCTCAGCGCTGGACACCCGAAGCGCAAGCTGAACGTCCGAAGTTTGCCTACTTCCCTTTCGGTGGCGGCCCGCGCCAGTGTATTGGCGAAGCATTTGCTTGGATGGAAGGGGTACTGCTCCTGGCGACGATTGCACAGCGGTGGCGTTTGCGGCTCGTCCCCGGCCATCCTGTGGTCCCGCACCCCCTTGTGACCCTGCGACCCAAGTACGGCATGCCGATGATCGGAGAGCGGCGGGGATAAGCGTCCGGCGCCCGTTGGCTGCGGATCCACCCTTCTGCCGCTTATGGGGAGATCTCCAATACGCGGTCGATGAGCTGTTGGGCGAGCGCGGCCCCGGGGAGAGAGAGACCGAGGTCGTGGCCAAGTTCTAAGGCGAGGCGGAGGTCTTTGTAAATCAGCTGTCTGAGAGCTTCGGGACCGGCGGTGTACGTCTCTTTGAGCGTGCGCTGCTGCAGCCAGTTGTCCGCCACCCGGCTCTGCCCCGCGCTGACACGGACGACATCTTGGAGCGTTTTGACATCCAGGCCGGCCTTTTCACCCAAACGCATCCCTTCCGACGCCGCGAGCATGTTCACGTAGACGATCAGATTGTGGGCGAGCTTCGCGATTGCCCCTGCACCCAGATCGCCGAGGTGAAAAATATGTGCTCCCGAGGTGGCGAACACAGGGGAGCACTTGTCAAACAGCGACTTCTCTCCGCCGACCATGTAACAGAGAGTCTTCTGCTGCGCGCCGCGTTCACCGCCGCTGACTGGAGCGTCAATGACACCTACTCCCCTCGCCCGGGCCCGTTCCGCGATCTTGCGAACGGTCTTCGGGTGGACAGTGCTGTGAATGGCGATGACACTGCCGGGCCTCGCGCTGGTCAGCACTCCTCCTTCAGCTAGGGTTACCGCTTCAACTTGCGCGTCGTCCACGACGACCACCTCAATAACGTCGCCGTGTGCGCCGATGTCCTGGGCGGAGCGAGCCACTTTCGCGCCCAGGGCCGCGAGCTCTTGCAGGGGCTCCTGCCGTACGTCATATACCATCAGGTCAAAACCTGCTGTGGCGACGTTAACCGCCATTGGCTTCCCGATATTGCCGAGGCCGATGAAACCGACTCGTGTCGTCATCGTTTTCTCTCCTCTCTGGCTGGTGTCGAACCTCCGCCGCCGCTGCGCGAATAGTCAGGGGACGTAAAAAGCTGTCACCACCTCGTTGCGAAATCCTTTCAATTCCAAGCGGTCGTTCCACAGCTGGAAGTGGGTTGCCAGGGCCGGTGCCTCCTCCCGGAGCTGTTTGACCACGGCTGCAGTGGCGATGATGCCACCGGGAGGAATCTGCTTGAGCAGTCGTGCCGCGAGGTTGATGCTCGGGCCGATCAGGGCGACCGAGCGTCGTAGTGTCGTACCGATCACGCCGATGATCACGTCGCCAACGTTGAGACTCAAACGCGCTTGGAGCGGCTGAGGCCTCTCCGGACCGGTGCGGCGCAACGCCGCCCGGATTGCTAGCGCCGCTTGCGCGGCTTCGCTCACCGACTCGAAATACAGCAGTGCCCCGTCGCCCTCGTAATCTTTCACGTCTCCACAGTATGCCAGTGCCACCTCTGTGACCACTGCCATAAAGCTCTGGACCAGGGCGAGGGCGACCTCAGGAGGCTGGTGCAGCACCACAGCAGTGGAATCCGCGATATCGACGAATAAAACCGTGAGTGTTTTGCGCACGGGCGGCCCAGGTCGGCTGAGGTAGCTGCCAACGAGCCCAGAGAGAAACGTGTGCGGGTGCACCGACGATGCGGCGTCCTTTTCGGCCTGCTGCACCGGGTGCATGGGAAGGGACACAGGAGCCGCTTCTGCACTGCGTGTTGTCTGCGGGTCTGGCTGAACGGCAACAGTCGGATACCCAGCCTCCTGCCACGCCTGCAGCCCCCCGCGCAAAGCGTATACCGAGGCGAACCCCTCGGCCTGGAGCCAGAGTGCCGCACGGGCACTGCTCGCTTCTTCCCCTCACGTACAGTACGTCACGAGTGTCTGGCCACGAGGCAGCGTGTGAGCCTCTTGAGCGATCAAGGGCAGAGGAATCCACTGCGCACCGGGAATCTGATAGGGGTGTAGGCGCAGTGCATCTTCGGTGCGGACGTCGAGCACGACGATCGCTTCCCCGGACTGCAGACGAGCGTGGAGTTCTGCTGCGGTCATACGCAGCGCGTCTTGTGTCGCCATGTGGACACCTCCTACACGGGCTGGCCCATTCGGTCTCTACTGGATGTCAATTTGCGTCAGGCGGTGATTGACAAAGGTTAAGGTGGCCACGGGTCGGAACGCGGTCCGATAGATCCACACTTCGCGGCTTTCCTCGGCGCTGAGCATGCGGCTTTCGCGGGCAGACGGCGGACCAGCGAGGGCGAGGACTTCGCTATCCGACATGCCAAGCCGCAGCGCTCGCAACCCCTGCTGTCTCGCCTCTTCCTCAGCAGCGAAGTCATACGCCATACGCTGCAGGTCTTGCGCAGCACGGACGACAGGGTCCTGCCGTGGGGAACACCCGATAGCGAGCACGCAGACGACCATCCAGGTGATAAACGCTCTCATTGGCTAAAGGCTCCCAGTAGGGCGACGAAGTCTGCTTCGCGCATCCGACTCGACGGCGGTACTGCTACAATAGGGAGTTGTACCCCAGCTTGGACGAAACGAGCGATGTGGGCACGGCATTCTTCGACCGTGCCGAAAACGTATAGTTCTTCGACCATACGTGCGGGGATCGCCGCTTCCGCACCGGCCCGGTCTCCGGCCTGCCAGCGGTCGTGCACCTCGTCGACAATGTCGCCGTACCCGAAGCGGCGGAATCCTTGGATGTACGTGTTGGCTTGGCAGTACCCTACCAAGACACGGCGGAGGAGGTTAAAGGTGCGTTCGCGATCCTGGGTTACGACCGTATGGATGTAGCAGCCGATGTCGAGAGAGGAGAGGGAGCGTCCGGCGACCTCGGCGCCGCGTGCAATCTCGGCGATCGATCGGGGGATCTGAGAAACCGGTAGCCAGGCGAGCAGCACGCCGTCGGCGATCTCGCCGGCGAGCCGCAGCATACGCGGGTTGACCGCGGCCAGGTAGAGAGGGAGAGGGGCAGACAATGGGATCGCGAGCTGGAACCCGTGCGGTTGGTAGAAGCGCCCTGTGTGTGTGACACGCTCGCCGCCGAGGAGGCGGCGGAGCAGCGCTACGTATTCGCGGGTACGCGAGACAGGATGGTCCCAGGGGAGACCGTGGAAGGTGTTGATGTTCCGGGTGCTGACGCCCAAGCCGAGGCGGACACGCCCAGGCGCGATGAGCTGCAACGTCGCTGCCTGCATCGCGGTCAAGGTTGGCGGCCGTAAGTACAGGGAGAGGATACCGGTGCCCATGACAATCCGCCGGCTGCGGGCCAGGAGTGCGGCGACGAGCGTGCACGTCTCTGTTCCCCAGGCTTCCCCGATCCAGATGCTTTCAAACCCACGTTCCTCGGCTTGGCGCACGAGTGTCGTACAGAACTCTATCGGCAACCCCACTGGCGGTATCCCCAGTCCGATGCGCATGCTGATCCTCCTGCCGTCTTCCTGTGTTCCCACAGGCGGGAGATGCTTACTCGTGCACCGCTCTCTCCACGAGTTCTGCCAGCTCGCTCCACTCGGCGTAGTACTCGTCGAGGGCACGCTGCAGGGCAGCGTATTCGTTGGCAACCTCGCGCGCGCGGTGTGGGTCGCTGAAGGTGTCGCCGTCCGCCATCACGAGCTCCAGTACGGCTTTGCGTTCTTCGAGTACCGCAATCTGCCGCTCCACTTCCGCCAGCCGGCGTTCCTGCTTCTGCCGTTCCGCACGCGCTGCTTTCTGCTGCGTGTAGAGCGCCTTGCCACGTTTCGCCTCGGCAATAGCAGCCAGCGCTCCCGTCGGCATCGGGGGAGGGAGAACAGCATACGATTTCTCAGCATGGGGCTGCGCAGCAGTCTCGTCTACCCTCTGCGCTTTCCAGGCGAGGAATTCCTCAAAGGTGCCCGGGTAGACTAACAGTTGTCCGTCGCGCAGTTCCATCACCTTGGTCACGAGCCCTTTGAGGAAATAGCGATCGTGCGAGGCGATGATAAAGGTCCCGTTGAATTGCAGCAGGGCCTCTCGCAGCACCTCCTTGGTACGGATATCGAGGTGGTTGGTCGGCTCGTCTAGGATCAGCAGGTTGACCGGCTTGAGGAGCATCTTCGCCAAGGCGAGACGGCTTTTCTCGCCACCGCTCAGGACTGCCACTTTCTTGTATATGGCGTCACCGGAAAAGAGAAATGCGCCCAGCAGGGTGCGCAACTGCGGCACGACCTCGAGAGCCGCACCCTGGGCAATCTCCTCATACACGGTGTTCGTGCCCGAGAGCTGTTCTGCCTGCTGCTGCGCGTAGTAGTCGAGCACGACCTGGTGCCCGAGGCGTCGTTCTCCTTCGCTGGGGAGCTCCACCCCTGCGAGAATACGACTGAGGGTAGATTTGCCGGCGCCATTGACCCCAACGAGTGCAATGCGATCCCCACGCTCGACGATCAGGTCCACCTGACGGAACACCTCCACCTCGCCGTACCGCATCCCGACACCGCGCAGCTCCAGCACGATGCGACCGCTGCGCGGTGCCGGCGGGAAATGGAAGCGCACCCCTTGTGGCGCCTCTTGGGGAGGTTCCAGGCGTTCCATCTTCTCTAGCTGTTTGATGCGGCTCTGGACCTGCGATGCCTTGCGGGCATTATACCGGAAGGTATCGATGAACCGCTGGATGCGCGCGATTTCCTCCTGCTGTTCTGCGTAGGCTTTGGCGTGGGCTTCGAGGTCGCGCATGAATTGTTGCGCGAAGGCGGAGTAGTTCCCCACGTACTCGTACAGCCGATGCCGGTGTAAGGCCACGATCCGTGTGACCACACGATCCAAGAATTCTCGGTCGTGCGAGATGATGACCACACTGCCGGTATACGTTTTGAGATACGCTTCCAGCCACAATAACGAGTCGAGGTCCAGGTGATTGGTCGGCTCATCGAGCAACAGGACATCAGGACGCTGCAGCAGGAGTTTGGCGAGCGCAATACGCATCTGCCAGCCGCCGCTGAACGCGGCAGTCGGCCAGGTAAACTGGTGCTCGCGGAAACCGAGGCCGTGGAGAACCTTTGCCACGGTGGCGTCAGCGCGGAAGCCTTCGTGCTCTTCGAAGCGGAGCTGCAGTTCACCGTAGCGGGCGAGGAGCTCGGCACGCTCTGCCTCCTCACCTTCGTCGCTCGCCAGGGCTGCCTGGAGCGCCGCTAACTCCGCCTGGATATCGGCGAGCTGCGGCAGTGCGGACCGGACTTCTTCGAAGAGAGTGCGGCCGGCGACGGTAATGCCTTCCTGCGGCAGGTAGCCGATGGTCACCGCGCGGCCGCGCTGTACTACGCCGCTGTCGGGTTCGAGCTGGCCGATGATGATCCGAAAGAGGG
>JANWXO010000082.1 GCA_025057295.1 Candidatus Binatia bacterium
CAGACTGCTGTCATCGCTTTGCGCCGCCGTGCGGAGCGCGGCGATCACCGCCGGCGCCGGGTTGCGGAGTTGCCCGAGTGTGGCCGCGGTCGCACGGCGCACCCCGGAGTCGGGATCGGTGGTCAACACCCGCAGGAGTTTTTCCTGGACTTCGGGCCCTGCAACCTTGAGTTTCGCCAGACAGGAGAGACTCCCCAGGCGGACCATAGGGTCGGGGTCATCGAGGCAGGCGAGATAGAGAGCACATGCCGCGGAGTCGGTTTGCGCGAGATCGCGCAGGCAGTACAGCGCCATACGACGCTGCACGGCGTTGCCGTCGCGTGCTAGGTCACGCATCGCCGCGATGACCGAGGGGTGCTGTGCTGCTAATCGAACCACTGCCGTTGCCGCTGCCCAACGCAGGTCGCTTTCTGCATGGCCCAGGTTCTCGATCAGCACCGGCAACGGGGATGGCTCGGGCAGGTCGAGGTGTGAGAGGGTGAACGCGGCGGTCCAGCGCACCCGCGCATCAGGATCGGACAGTTTCTGCCGCAGCGCATGGACCAGAGTTGGCTGCGTGCGGGCGAAGCGAACGAGTTGGGCTGCGGCCTCGCGCTGTACAGCTTTGCGCGTATGGCCGAGACACGCCAGCAGCCCACGGCTCACGTCGGGAGGAAGAGGATGCTGCGCGTCGTGCCTCTCCAACGCCTCGAGGGCAGCGAGGCGGGCGGCAACGTCGTCTGACAACAGAGCAGACGCGAGTTGTGAGAGATCCATAGACGTGATGATACCTGCCCGTGTCGGAGAACGACAGCACCATCTCTCTAGGGAGTGGACGTTTGCTGTCCTTGCAGGATGATCTCAGGCAGCCTCTGCAACGGTCCAATCCCCAACAGGTAATGTTCAGGCTGAAGGAAGATCCGATCTACCACTTGCCACAACGCTGCTCGTTCGTAAGGGCACCCACGCAGCCCGGTTTCGAGAGCGGCCAGGCCAGCAGGATTGGCAATAAAATCCCCGCTGAGCTGCACCGCGGCGAGTGTCTGATCTGCTTGCAGGGAGAAACGAACCTGGAGCGTGCCGAGCTGTGTCGGCGCTGTCGCGTGGCAGGGGAGATCGGTGCGCAGGGGACGGCTGTGCAACCACGCAGGAGTCGCGTACTGTTCAGCGAGCGCCATAATCACACGGTGTTCATCGGTGCTCAGCTCCTGATTGACACACTCGAGGGCATACTGCTGAGCGAAACCGTGGCGGAGCATCCCGGCGAGGTGCGCGAGGGACAGGGACTGTCCCAGTAGCTGTTGGATGCTCGTGACCTGTGCGGGCGCGAAGAACTGACACGGGATCGTCCCCTGTGGGTCGGCCTGATCGAGCAGGAGGGGAAGAAGACTGAGATCGCGACTGACCGCTACTCCGCCCTCGCACAGTAAGGCGCCGTTGTCCGCCGTGGTAAAGGAGACCCATCCCAGCGGCTTGCCCCGCACCGTGAGCAGGTCCTGTCCTGGGTAAAAGACCTCGACACCGCCCGCTTTGAGACCCTGGAGGAGACCGCGCAGATAGCGGTTGAGCACCTGGAACGGTGCCAGGTAGTAGGGATCGTCGGAGAACAGAGCCGAGCGGTGAGGGAAGACGAGGGAGAACTGCACGAATCCGTTGCCGCCCGGGACTACCCGTCCGCCGCTCAGGCGGCGGGTCAGGGTCAGCGGCACGGAGGCAGGAAAGGGGGCTGTGGCGTGGTAGCGACCCAGGATGACAACGTCGCCCGTTAAGGAATAGACGCGCAGGACTGGGAGGGCGGTTTGCCGCACGGTATCCAGAAAGTAGTGGTCAACCGCCAGGCTGTACGCCGGGGTGATCTGGTCCTGACAAAGAAAGCGTACCTGCATCGCTATGTAGATATGCCACGGCAGTGACGAAGACAACGCTGCTCCGTTGATTTCCCCTCATGCCTTCAGTACCATCCCGCATGATGGAAGATCTGTGGGATCGAGCTGAAAAGTTACTGGCCGCCGGCAAACCGTTCGTGCTGGCGACGATTATTCGCACCCGCGGGTCGGTACCGCGCGAAGTGGGGGCCAAGATGGTGATCCCGCGCGACGGACAACCCTTCGGCACGATCGGCGGCGGGTGTGGCGAAGCAGAAGTCCTGCGCCGTGCGTCTCCCCTCTTTGCCCAGCAGTCGCCCCCACGGGTCGTGCAGGTAGATCTCACCGGCGACTTTGACCAAGACGAGATCCAGGTCTGCGGCGGCCTGATGGATGTGGCGCTCGATCTCTGGCGGCCTGACGAGCATCTGGAGCTCGCACGCGCGTTAGCCGAAGCGACACAGGCACGCCGCCCCACAGCACTGGTGACGATGCTTCATCCCTTGGCGGCGCTGCCTGCCGGCACCAAAAGCTGCTTGTCGCTCGCTGGGGAAGAAGTGACCCTGGCTCCTCCCATACCGCTTGCTCCTCTCCTGGTGCGACAGTTTGCTGCCTCGGTGACTGCCGGCTCTCCGCAACTCTTTGCCGTTTCACCGGCAGGAGAGGTCGTCGAAGATGCGGTGGCGCGGGACCACGAGTGGCCGCGCATCTTTGTCGATGTCCAGCCGGGTCTGCAGACGCTCCTGATCGTCGGCGCTGGCCATATTGCCCAACCGTTGTGCGAAATCGGCTATCTACTCGGCTTTCGCACGGTCGTCGTGGATGACCGGTGGGCATTTGCCAATCGCGAACGTTTTCCCCACGCAAGCGAGATCCACGTCGGGTCGTTCGTCGAAACACTGGAGCGGCTGGAGATCAATGACCAAACGTTTGCCGTCGTGGTCACCCGCGGCCATAACTGGGACGAAGCCTCGGTGCGGACGATTCTCAAACGGCGTCCCGCCTATCTCGGCATGATCGGTAGCAGGCGACGCGCTCGCGCCACGCTGGAACGGCTGGCTGAGCAGGGCTATAGTCCTGCCGACCTCGGCCGCGTGCACACGCCTATGGGGTTGGATATCGCAGCCGAGACTCCAGCCGAAATCGCGGTGGCCATCGCTGCCGAGATTATCCGCGTGCGCCGTCACGGCCCCTTCGAGACCATCTCCCTGGCGGCCAAAGCCCGACCCAGTGGGCCGTTCAAATTTACCGGCTGACGCTGCGACTATGATGTCCGGCATCCTCCTTGCCGCAGGCGCGTCGCGCCGGATGGGCACGCCGAAGGCCCTCTTGCAATATCAGGGGCAAACGTTTCTCGAGCGCGGTTGTGCCGCATTTCTCACCGCCGGAGTGGACGAACTGGTGGTCGTTCTCGGCGCCCAGGCCGAGGTGTCGCGCCGCGCCGTACCGGTGCACCCGCTCGTCCGAACGGTTGTGAACACGCGCTCTTTTCAAGGTCAACTCTCTTCCCTCATGGTCGGGATCGGAGCGCTCTCTCCTGCGAGCGAAGCCGTCGTCGTCAACCTGGTCGATCATCCGCTCGTCACGGCTGAGACTATCAAGGCCCTGATAGCCGCCTTTCGCGAGATGCCGGTGCCGATCTTGGTCGCATCCTATCGAGGGCGTCGCGGACACCCTGTGTTGTTTTCCCGCCAGGTGTATGGAGAACTGCTGGCGGCACCGCTCGACCAGGGAGCCAAAGCGGTGGTGCGCAGAGATCCAACCCGTGTACGGGAGATTCCGCTCGACGATCCCGGCATCCTTGCGGACATCGATACGCCGGAAGACTATGCACGCTACTTTGGTCGTGCCTAGTCGTCGGCGCTGACACCCTCTTGACAGCGAGCACCTGCCCATGCACGAGTCACTAAGATGACGGAAGACTGGCTCTGAGCGCATGCGGTAATGGTACTCGATGCATATGAACGCCTGGTCGTGGTCTCGAACCGGACGCCGACAGGGATCGAGGGTGGCGCGACCCGGAGCGAGGGCCAGAGAACCGCGGGTGGTTTGGTTAGTGCCCTCTATCCAGCGCTGCAAAAGAGAGGGGGGCTGTGGTTCGGCTGGAGTGGGCGGGCCACGCGGCGGCAAGCTCATGCTCCTCCTCACCTGGTGCGTCACGGCGGGATTCAGTTCGCCACGATCGATTTGTCCGAAGAAGAGATCAACGACTTTTACGCCGGTTTTTGTAATCGTGCCCTCTGGCCGCTGTTCCATTGTTTTCCCTCTCGCGTGCGGTTGCGTCGCGAAGAATATCGCGCCTACCGACGCGTCAATCGCACGTTTGCCACGCAGTTGTTCCCGCTGCTGAAAGCGGGAGATGCCGTGTGGGTGCATGACTATCATCTCATCCCCTTGGGGACCGAGTTGCGCCGGCTCGGCTGGAAGGGCAGACTAGGCTTTTTTCTCCACACCCCTTTCCCGCCTGTCGATATCTTGACGATCCTCCCCTTTGCCAGCCAATTGCTGGCTGACCTCAACGCCTACGAGGTGCTCGGATTTCACACCCAGCGCTACCGCCAGAACTGTGTCGATGCGCTGTGTAGCGAGCTGGGTGGGACATTCGATGGGCAGGCGTATCACAGCGAGGGCGGCGCGGTCCGCTGTGGTGTCTACGCGATCGGCACGGATCCGACGACCTTCGCCCGCTGGGCCATGAGTACCCAGGCAGAGATGCAAAGTAAGCGCTTGCGACGGAGCGTGCGGGGACGTCGCATCGTGCTGGGAGTGGATCGCCTGGATTATACCAAAGGGATTCCCGAGCGGCTGTTGGCGTTCGAGCGGCTGTTGGAACGCTACCCCGCGTGGCAGCGCCGCGTCTCGCTGATCCAGATTTCCGCCCCTTCGCGCACCCGCGTGCCGGAATACATAGAGCAGAAGCGCGAGGTGGACCGGCTCGTCGGGGCGATCAACGGCCGTTTTTCCGAAGAGGATTGGGTTCCGATCCGCTACCTCTACCGCACCTACAGTCAAGAGGAACTCGCCGCCTTCTACCGGGAAGCCGATGTCTGCATCGTGACTCCGTTGCGCGATGGGATGAACTTGGTCGCCAAAGAGTATGTCGCTTCGCAGACCGCCGACCCCGGGGTTCTGGTGTTATCGCGGTTTTGTGGAGCCGCCGAGGAGTTGCGCGAGGCGGTGATCGTCAACCCCTACGATGTGGACGGTATGGCTGATGATCTCAAGCGTGCGCTGGAGATGCCCCTGGCAGAGCGCCAGGAACGCTGGCAGGCGTTGATCAAACGGGTCTGTGCTGTGACCGCGCAGACGTGGTGCGAGCAGTTTCTCGCCGATCTCACCAGCGCACCGTGAGTCGGCCTCGATGTCGGAGCGGTGCGGAGTTTCATAGACCGGAGGGTTTCTCTCCTCCTGCTTCCGTCTTGTCACGAGGGAGACAGGCGAGCAAGCCGGCAAGGAAGCTGTGAACCTCGGCGGGGTCTTTCAAGGCATAATGAGCCGCACAGGGCTGCGGCGTCTCGTGCACGAGGATAGCGATCCCGCGCCCGTGCAGGACGGCGAAAGCGTCCCAATCGGTCATGTCGTCACCCAAATACAGGGGGAGCACGTCCGCACCAGTGAGGTGCAGCGCCTCCAGCAACCAGAGCACCGCCTTCCCCTTGTTCCAGTCGACGTCAGGCTGTAGCTCATACACCTTTTTGCCGCAGAGCTTTCGCAGCGCAGGTTCGCGCTCGAGGACGTCGTCGACGATGTGAGCGATGAGGGGGACGTCGCTGTCTTGTGCCAGGCGATAGTGAACGGCGAGGGAGAAAGCTTTGCGTTCGATCAATGCCCCCTGGATAGTGGCGAGCCGTTTGCGCAGATAGCGTTCGATGCGATCGAGGGTTGGAATGAACTCTCGGCCTTGTTGATGGTGGTGACCGTCTGGACCGAGGATGTCAAAACCATGGCTGCCGGCGTAAAAGAGTCCTGGCAAGCCGACCCGCTGTCGCAGATCGTGCAGGTCGCGTCCGCTCATGATGACGACAGTCCAGCGTCGGGCAAGCTCGGAGAGAAGCGTACGGGTCTCCGGGGAGAGGAGTGCCAATTCCGGCCGCTCGACGATCGGCGTCAACGTTCCGTCGTAGTCCAAAAACAACACCAACTGCTTCTCGGCGGCCCGCTGTACGATCTCTTCCATCCTCTCGAGCGCCGAGGGCAGAGCAGATACAGTATCTGGGTGGGGTTGGGTCTCGGTCATGACGCAGGCTCCAGCAACGCTATGAACGTTTCACGAACTTGCTCTCCCTTGTTGGGAGATGTTCTGAGTGTACCACACCTGCCCGGAGAGAGAGCCCGTCGCGGTACCCCCTCGGGGTTATTGGCCGGTGACCTGTAAAAATTCTACCGGTACGCCGTCTGGGTCTTCGGTGTAAAAGCTCCGCATCGTCGGTGTGATCTGCACAAGACCAGAAGTGATGCGCACATCGCCGCGCTGTTGCAGCTCGCGATACTTGGCTTCGACATCCGGCACGTAGAAGGACAGGTGTGGGCTGCCGATGTTGTTATGGTGGAGATCCAGTGCAGTCCCGCCGCCGGCGACGTATTCGATGAGTTGCAGCATGAACGGTCCGGCGGTCAGATGCGCAACCTTGAGCCGTGCTCCAGGATTGTTGGTCAGGGTGTCAAACGCCTCGCTTTTCACCTCGAACCGTCCCTCCTCCCTCATCCCGACCACATCGCGGTAGAAAGCCAGGGAGCGGTCGAGGTTCTTGACGGTCAGCCCAACGTGAAAGAGCTCTGCCATGGTGCCCTCCTGTGCAAGCGGGAGTAGGATACTCCCCTGTCTGGCTTTTGACCAGCCGTTCTCGTTTGCACCGCTTTCAACAATCCTTGATGATCTGCTGTGGGACGCTGCGCTGCCGCTGCAACCGCTTGTCAGGCGCTCCACGCACACCGCCCATTCCGCCGACAGCACCTCGGCTTGCTCCAGCACCGTCTGCGTCACCTTCTCCTGCTTGTCCGGTGGGTAGCCTACTTGTGCAGGATGCGCTTGAGGAACACGTGGGGATGGGCGCGAACGTGCTTGCGTAGCATCCAGTCGATGGGAACATTTTCCGCTATCCGATCCGCCCGCGTCAGCTTTGCCGCGCGCAGAATTTCGGCCATAGTCACCCGCACGGTGTGAAACTAAGACGATGAAGTCACCCACCAGATTGAGGAACCGTCGCTCGTCGAACAGTCCTTTCATCCTCCTCGCAATTGCAGCATCGTCTCGAGCGCCAGCGTGTCACCGTACATCGTGCGCCACGGCTTGAGCCACTCGCGGCCTGCACCCAGAGGACCGATGTGCGCCTCGATCCCATCGGAAACGACCAACACCTGCTTGGTTGCGGACGGGGAGGGAATTTCAGCCTGGTGGGTCGGCAGTTGCTGGAAGACCGTCCAGATCGTCACCTGCTTATCAGCAGCCTTCTTCGGTTCGATCACACAGTAGGCAGCACCGCGTCCGAGCGGCGGCTGTGTTTGTTCTCCTGTCACACTATCCACCATCATACGGTTGAGCGCACGGTTGCGCTGGAGGATGGCCATGCCCAGTCATGTTCGACTCAAGGCTCTCTAAGAGACTCAGACAAAAAGCTGTTTCTATCCCGACAGATGACGTTCGAATTGTTCAAGACCTCGATCAGCGGATGATCGCTCGTCACGATTGACTTTGCCTGAGACGCAAGGTAGGCGCGAACCAAGTATCTGTCCTTGTCTTTGACCGCGTGGGCAGCTCCGCACCCAGAGGCGGCTTGTCGCTTGTTCTTTTGCACCGCCGCGTCTGCCCCAGCGCTTGTGCAGAGCTGCCTGCACGAGCTAAGGTGTGGCGTGGCCTCGTGGGCTTGAAAGGGGGGAAGTATGCAGCAATTCCACACCGAGCGAGAGCAGCGCTTTATCGACCTGGCTGCCCAATTGGCCGATGACTTTGCCCAGCGTGCGGCCCAGCACGATGAGGACGAGTCGTTTCCCTACGAAAACTACGCTCGCCTGCGCGAGAGCGGCTATACTATCCTGACCGTTCCCGAAACGTTCGGCGGAGCCGGGGCCAGTCTGCTGGAGCGGATCAAAGCCCAGGAACGCCTGGCCCAGGGCTGTGCCGCAACCGCGCTCGCCATCAATATGCATTTCAATGTCCTGGGCCTCGTGATCGATCTGTGGCGGAGATATCGAGGGACGAAGACAGAGGCTCTGTTGCGGAAAATTGCCGACGGACGACTCATCTGCGGTGGCTCAGGTTCGGAGCCCGACAATGCGGTTCCGATCTTACGACCGCGCGCAACGGCGCGGCGGGTTGCCGGCGGGTGGATCGTCAACGGCCGCAAGATCTTCAGCACGCAGAGTATCGCACTGGATCTCTACTTTGCGGAGGCGACCTGGGACAACGGCACGGAGAAAGCGACGATCATCAGCTTTCTCATCCCGCGTGAGACGCCAGGCCTTCTCATCAAGGACGACTGGCATACGATGGGGATGCGGGCAACGGCATCGCACAGTACCGAATTGCGCGAAGCCTTTGTCCCCGAGGAGGCGGTCTTTCTCGAACGGCCGGTCTTTACCCGTGGTGGGGTGGTGGACTCATTCCTGCGCGCGCCGTTTACCATCGGTGCGGTTTATGTCGGCATTGCCGTCGCGGCACGCAATTTCGTGGTCGATTTTATGCGTGACCGTCCCCGGTATCCGTTCAAAAAACCCATGAGCCATCTCCCCGGCGTCTACAACAAAGTAGGCGAGATGGACATCCTCATCGAGAGTGCTCGGGCGGTGATGTGGAAAGCGGCAGCCGAGGTCGAGCGCGAGGAGCCGCGGAGCTGGGCGCGCAAGAGCGTGGCCGCCCGCTATGTGGCGATGGAAAACGCGGTGCGGGTGGTCGATTTAGCTTTGCGGGCGGTCGGTGGTGCGTCGTATTTTAAGCGCCTGCCCTTAGAGCGTTACTATCGCGACGTGCGGGCCGGCCTTTTTCATCCCTTTGACAGCGACGAGACCATGGAGTTTCTCGGCAAGAGCGCCTTTGGCATCCCTCTGATGGACGAGGATGCCGTCTGGGCGTGAGGGAAGAGGAGGGAACAAAGGGCAACGCGTCCGGGTTGGGTCGGCGCGCGCGGCGACCAGTGGCGGCGTCACTGCGACTGCCGCTGAGCGGCACTGTCGCGCACGGAGTACAGCACCGGCTGATATTTTGGTTGCGTGAGTACGGTAGGGATGGTATAAACGACGCGCCGTGACAGACGAAAGCTCAGGCTACGATTTTCCTCGTCTGTGTAGCCTCGCTGGCTGGCGAGGGAGTGGTGCGACACTCCGCTCTCCTAGCCCGTGCACGGACTCATCAGGAGGAGGATACTTTGCACGCCATTACCTATGAAGCTCCCAAGTCGCTCGAGCACGCCCTAAGATTGCTGGCTGCTGCTGGAGAGAAAGGGCGAGTCTTGGCCGGGGGGACCGACCTGTTGATCCAGATGCGTGCGGGAGTGCGCACCCCGGAGCGCCTCATCGACGCCAAGACGATTCCCGAACTGCAGGTGCTCTCATTCTCTCCGCACGAGGGGTTGCGGCTCGGCGCAGCCGTGCCGTGCTATCGCATTGTTGAAGATCCCGTTCTCTGTCAACACTACCCTGGCCTCGTCGAGGCGGCCGGGTTGATCGGCTCGGTGCAAATTAAGAACCGCTGTACTGTGGGGGGGAACCTGTGTAATGGCTCCCCTGCAGCCGATACCACGCCGGCCCTCATTGCGCTGGGGGCGGTATGTTATGTGGCCAGCCCCCGGGGAACGCGCACGGTGGCAGTCGAGGATTTTGTCGTCTCGCCTGGCCGCACGGTGTTGCAGCCCGATGAGGTGCTGGTCGAATTTCGTATCCCTGCTCCCCCGCCACACACGGCCGATTGCTATCAGCGCTTCATCCCGCGCAACGAAATGGACATTGCGGTCGTCGGGGTAGGGGCGGCTGTCACGCTGGATGGAGAGGTGTGCACCGCTGCCCGTATCGGGCTTGGAGCAGTCGCCCCGACTCCGCTCTTTGCACGCGAAGCGAGCGCCTCGCTTGTCGGCAAACCGTTGGATGATGAGGCGATCGCGACAGCAGCCGAGCTCGCCCAGAAGATCGCTCGGCCAATCACCGACATGCGTGGGACGGCGGAGTATCGTCTCCATCTCGTCGGGGTGCTGACTCGCCGTGTCCTCAAGGTCGCGGCGGAGCGTGCGCGGGCCAGATAAGCGTGCAGGGGACCTCTCCCGTACGCCTGCTCTGCGAGCGAACACCACAGAGGAAGGAACCAGCATGGCCAACAAGGTATACGTCGAGACAACTCTGAATGGAGAAACGGTCGAATTCCTGTGTGAACCACGCCAGAGCCTGCTCGAAGTGTTGCGGGATGTCCTCGGGTTCACCGGAGCCAAAGAAGGCTGCCTCACAGGAGATTGCGGGGCGTGCAGTGTCATTATTGATGGGCGGGTGGTGTGCTCGTGTCTGGTGCTTGGTGTGGAGGCCCAAGGCAAGACCATCGAGACAGTCGAGGGCATGGCGCGCGATGGACAGCTGCACCCGTTGCAACAAAAATTCCTCGAACACGCGGCGCTGCAGTGCGGGATTTGCACCCCCGGTTTTCTCGTCGCTGCCAAGGCACTGCTCGACCGCAATCCCAATCCGACCGAACATGAAGTCCGCTATGCTTTAGCTGGGAACCTGTGCCGCTGCACAGGGTACGATAAGATCGTGCGCGCGGTGCTCGATGCCGCCGCTGTCATGCGAGGAGGGACACATGGAGTTACAGGAGCATAAGTTCAAAGTTATCGGCACTCGCCCGATTCGCCACGATGGGGTCGATAAGGTCACCGGTCGGGCAAAGTACGGCGCCGATATCAGCCTGCCCGGCATGTTGCATGCAAAAGTATTGCGCAGCCCCCACGCGCATGCGCGCATCAAGTCGATCGACGTCTCGGCAGCGCTGGCCCTGCCGGGGGTCAAGGCCGTGATCACCGGCAAAGACTTGCCGGAGTTGCCGCCGGGATCGCAGCAGATGGGCGAACTCGTGGTGAACCCCCGCTACCTGTCCATGAACATCATGGCCAGGGATAAGGTGCTGTATGACGGCCACGCTGTCGCCGCTGTCGCTGCGACCAGCCCCCATATTGCCGAAGAGGCGCTCAAGCTCATCAAGGTCGAGTATGAGATCTTGCCCCCTGTCCTCGACGTGCGCAAAGCGATGCAGGACGATGCGCCGATCCTGCTTCCAGAGCTGCGCACCAGCGGCACGCCCGAGAAGAGCGATAAGCCGACGAATATCGCCAGTCAGGTGCGGTTTGCTCGTGGCGATCTGGAAGCGGGGTTTCGCGCAGCCGATGTGATCGTCGAGCGGGAGTTTACCACCTCGATGGTCCACCAGGGGTACATCGAGCCACACAACGCCGTCGCCCAGTACAATGCCGACGGTCACGGCACCATCTGGGTCAGCACCCAGGGACCCTTCTCGGTACGCGAGCTCTGCTCCCATATCTTGCAGATGCCGCTGGGCAACATCAAAGTCGTCCCGGCCGAAATCGGTGGGGGCTTCGGTGGCAAGACTACGGTCTATTTGGAGCCTCTCGCCCTCTTGTTGGCCAAGAAAACGGGGAGGCCGGTCAAGATGGTCATGAGCCGGGCCGAGGTGCTGCGGGCGACGGGGCCTACCTCTGGTTCGTACATCCGCTGCAAGATGGGGGCGACCAAAGAGGGGAAGATCACTGCTGCTCAAGTGTGGATGGCGTATGAAGCGGGTGCGTTCCCCGGTTCCCCTGTCGGGGCTGGCTGCATGACCATCCTGGCCCCTTATGCGTTGGAGAATCTGCAGATCGACGGGTTCGACGTCGTGCTCAACAAGCCGAAGACCTGCGCCTACCGGGCTCCGGGAGCGACCAATGCCGCATTTGCCGCCGAGACGGTGATCGATGAGTTAGCGGAAAAGCTCGGCATCGATCCGCTGGAATTCCGCCGCAGAAACGGGGCCAAGGAAGGCACGGCGCAGCCGGCGGGGCCGCAGTTCAGACGGATTGGCTATATCGAGACGGTCGAGGCGATCATGAACAGTGAGCATTACAGGTCGCCTCTGCCGCACGTGCCCGGCAAGCTGGTGGGACGAGGAGTGGCCTCGGGTTTCTGGTTCAACGCCGGGTTTCAGTCGACCGCGATTGTCAGCATCAACAGTGACGGGACAGCCAATGTTGTGACTGGCTCGCCTGACATTGGTGGGACCCGTGCGGCCTGTGCCATGATCGCTGCTGAGGTACTCGGTCTCAAGGCCGAAGAGGTCAACCCGGTAGTGACCGATACCGAGTCGATCGGGCACACCGATGTCACCGGCGGCAGTCGCGTGACCTTCGCGACCGGGTATGCGGTATATGAAGCAGCACAGGATGCGGTGCGTCAGCTCAAGGAACGCGCGGCAACGATTTGGAAGGTGAAACCTGAAGACGTGGTCTATCAGGACGGCGTGGTGTCGTGTGTCAACAACGGTCACGAGCCGATGACGCTCAAGCAACTGGCCGGGCGGCTCGCGCGTGCAGGCGGACCGGTCACCGGACGTGCGGCGGTGAATCCCCGCGGGGTGGGACCAGGCTTTGCCACGCACGTGGTGGACATCGCCGTAGACCCTGAGACCGGCAAAGTCGATATTCTCCGGTACACCGCAGCTCAGGATGTCGGCAAGGCCGTGCATCCCAGTTATGTCGAAGGACAAATCCAAGGTGGCGTGGCTCAGGGGATCGGGTGGGCGTTGAACGAAGAGTATTACTACGACGAGAACGGCATCATGCGGAATACCGGGTTTCTCGATTACCGCATACCGACCTGTCTCGACCTGCCGATGATCGAAACCATTCTCGTCGAAGTGCCCAACCCAGGCCATCCGCTTGGCATTCGCGGGGTCGGAGAGGTTCCCATTGTCCCGCCCCCCGCGGCGATTGCCAATGCGCTCTACCGCGCGATCGGCGTGCGGATGACGGAGCTGCCCATGTCACCGGCGAAGGTGGCAAAGGCGGTCTTGGAGAAGAACAAGGCGCCGCAGTAGGAGACGTGCCTGCTATGGCAATTGTGGTGATCCCTGCGTTGCTGCGCTCTCTCACGGGTGGCAAAGACCGTGCGCAGGCCAATGGTGCCACCCTGAAAGAGCTCATC
>JANWXO010000083.1 GCA_025057295.1 Candidatus Binatia bacterium
GGACCTCGACACCGGCGGCTTTGAGTTGCGCCGCCATGACACCCAACGCATGCTCGTCCGTTACCTCCCAGCCGATATACGCCACATCATCGCGGCCTGTGGGGTGCACGAAGAACCGCTGATGGTATTCGTCCAGACGCAGCAACAAGGTTCCATCCGGGTCTTTGCCCGCCAGCTGGAGCCCGAGCGTCTGGGTGGCAAAACGCTCCCAGGCAGACAGGTCGCTGACACTGAGCCCAAGATAGCCGAGTTGTGTGACTCGTTCCATGGCCGCCTCCTGTGTGTCAAGGATTGGTCGTGACTGCTGTGAGATACAACAGGTGATCACCCACGTACAACCGCCCTTCGAGGATCAGGGGAACCCCTGCAATATCTTCTTGCTGCAGGAGAGCGAGCAGATCAGCCGGACCGACGAAGCGCAGCCGAGGTGGGAAGAGGTCCTTCAAAAGGCCCCATCCCTGGTTGGTCGTTGCTGTGAGTGCTTTGATTTCGCGTATACGCAGGCGCCACTTCGTGGCTTTGATGGTTACGACAACCGTCTGCAACCCGGTTGGGTGTGGCTCATCTAGTGGAGCGAGCGCCCCGATGATCCGGACCAGCGGGGGGTGTCGCAAGCGGGGTACCCCTCCTCCAGCCTGGGCGAAGACAAGAGAGCGTGGCAGGGAAAAGGCGGAGAGCAGCAGACAGAAGAGGGGCAGGGAGGGGCCACCGCTCATCCGCCGGAAGGCGAAGCGGACGAAACTGCTCCTGGAATCCACGGAAGAGGCGGAACTTCTGCGACTGCCTCGGTGTACCGCAGCAGAAACCTGGCATGCGCTGCCTGTGGGTGCTGAGAGCATGGTACGAGTACGATGGTATCACTCTCTCTCCGTTTCCGGCGAGAGAGCGAGCTGCTGCGCGAAGCGGCCGCTGGCAATCGCTGTCATCGTGCCCAGACGCCAGTGTCGCGCCTACATACCACACGAGGGAAAGGGGTGCAACGGAAAAAGATGCTTCTGCTCCGGTGCTGGGGGTTGCAATGTTGACCCCTTTCTTTTATCCATCATTCCGCCGGGGTGGGTAAGCTGATATCTAGCGTGGGTGTGCGTATGGTGAGGGTGTTGCGCTCTGTTTTGCTGTTGGGAATACTTTGTATTCCCCCTGCAGTTGGCGCTGAAGGGGGGAACATAGCGGCGACGGTGCGGGTCTTGCCGTTGGAGACGTTTACTCAAGACCCGGTTGGGTCGTTCCCCTCGCGATGGAAAGTGCGGGGCGACGAGAACGAGGCCCGACGTATTTACAAGGTTGCCGCAGAAAACGGCACCCATTTTCTGCACGCCCTGACCCGTGGGCAGGGCGTGCAAATCGGGTTAGAACATGCGTTTCGGCCGCAAGAGTTCCCTATCCTGCGCTGGCGGTGGCGAGCGAAGCAACTGCCCTCAGGTGCAGACGAGCGGGCGAAAGCGACAAACGACTCTGCCGCTGCCGTCTATGTCATCTTTGACAGCCGTTTCCTGCCGCGCGCGATCAAATATGTGTGGAGTACCACCCTGCCGGTTGGCACCAAGATTGACAACCCTGTGTATTGGCGAGCCAAGACGGTGGTGCTCGAGAGCGGACTGACCGGGGTAGGAGAGTGGCAAGAAGAGGTGGTGAATTTCTATCAGGATTACCGCGAGCTGTTCGGTGACGAACCAGGAGAGGTACAAGGAATTGCTGTTCTCACAGATTCCGATATGACACAGACCGTTGCCGAGGCCGATTACGCCGACTTCGCTCTGCTCTCTGTGGGCGGTCTCGCAGCTCAGGATACATGGAGTCTGTTACGTCTGCCGTCAGCGAAAACGCTGGGACGAGACTGAAAAGAGCATCCGGAGAGTCCCTGCTCCAGTCGCGACCAATACCGCACGCTGAGGCAAATCGGTTGCCGGATACCATCAACCCGTTTCCCTGATACCCTTGCCGCTTCACCTCCGCATTCTGTGTGGTCTCTTGACGGGCATCGGTTGTGGTGCTGCGGCGCGGTTTTTGTTCGGCACCAGCCCCTTCTTGCTCGACTTTACGACTTATGTCGCCGAACCGTTCGGCCGCCTGTTTTTGCGGCTGATCTTCATGATCGTGCTCCCCCTGTTATTCTCGGCCCTTGCCTTGGGAGTCGCCAGCTTGGGTGATCTCCGCACCCTCGGTCGGATTGGGGTAAAGACTTTCCTATATACGCTCCTGGTCACATCCGCTTCAGTGCTGTTGGGGCTGGTGCTCGTCAATATCTTCCGTCCTGGAGAGGGATTGCCGGCCGACACACGGGCGGCGTTGCAGCGCACTGCAAGCCCTGTGTCCCCTCCTGCTACCGATGTCCAGGAAAACCCCGTGTTGCGAACCTTAGTCGCTATTATTCCGGACAACCCGCTGCGTGCTGCGGCGCAGGGCGAGATGGTCGCGGTGATGTTTTTCTCGTTAATGGTCGGCATTGGACTTGCCTTATCGCCGCGCGAGAAGGTTGAGCCGTTCATCAAGGTGTTGGAGGGGGTGTATGAAGTCGTCATGCGTCTCATCGATCTCGCCATGCGCCTGGCGCCCTACGGAGTGGCCGCCCTCCTGTTTACGTTGACTGCGCGCTTTGGCGTGACCGTCCTGCAGCCGCTGCTCGCCTATGTCGCCGTGGTGTTGGGCGGCCTGTGCCTGCATCAATTTGTGACCTATTCGCTGTTGGTCCGCTACCTCGGGGGCATGTCGCCGGGTGTCTTCTTCCGGCAGATCAGCGAGGTCATGACCACGGCGTTTTCGACCAGTTCGAGTAACGCGACGCTTCCCACGGCGCTGCGGGTGACGCAGGAAAAGCTCGGCGTTCCTCGTGACATTGCTGCTTTTGTCCTGACTGTCGGTTCGACCGCGAACCAGAACGGCACCGCGTTGTTCGAGGGGGTGACCATCCTGTTTCTGGCCCAGTTTTACGGTGTAGAGCTCGGCTGGGGAGCCCAGGTGTTTGTTGTGTTGGCGTCCGTGCTGGCAGGGGTCGGGACTGCGGGGGTTCCGGGCGGATCGCTGCCGTTGATGGTGCCCATTCTGCAGGCGGTGGGGGTGCCGGGTGAGGGAATCGGCATTATCCTCGGGGTCGATCGCATCCTCGACATGTCCCGTACGGTGCTCAACGTCACCGGCGATATCACGGCAGCGGTCTACATCGCCCACTCTGAAGGGCGGCTGCGGACTCCTGCTGTCTGAAGGCAGCTTGGGTGAAGGCGATCGCTTCCGACAGCGCGGCTCTTGCAAGAGGCTGGCAGATGAGACACGCTGCCGCCAGTGGGGAAGAAAGGAGAACAACCATGCCTGGACGGCTGAACGGCAAAGTGGCTCTCATTACGGGGGCGGCGCGTGGACAGGGGGAAGCCGAAGCGCGTCTGTTCGTGGCGGAAGGTGCCAAGGTCGTGCTCGGCGACATCTTGGTCGAGTTGGGGCAGCAAGTCGCCGCCGACCTTTGTGCGCAGGGTGGACAGGCAACGTTTGTCAAATTGGACGTGACGCAGGAGGAAGACTGGCAGCGTGCGGTGGAGACGGCGGTCCAGACTTACGGCAAGCTCGATATTCTGGTCAACAATGCCGGCATTTTTCCCACCGAAGGAGTGGAAGCGACGGATCTGGCGCTGTGGAACCGGGTTATTGCGGTCAATCAAACCGGGGTGTGGCTAGGGATGAAATATGCTATCCCTGCGATGCGCCAGGCCGGCGGCGGTTCGATCGTCAACATCTCCTCTATCGCAGGACTGATCGGGTCCGGCATGGCAACTGCCTATCACGGTGCGAAGGGCGCGGTGCGTCTCATCACCAAAACGGCGGCCGTCGAGTATGCCAAAGAGGGGATTCGCATCAACTCGGTCCACCCTGGTGGGGTGGAGACCGAGATGCTGCGTGTGCTCAGCGAAGAAGGGCGCCGTGCCGCGATGTTGGCGCACCCGCTGGGACGGTTTGCCACCCCGCAGGATATCGCCTACGGGGTGTTGTATCTCGCCAGTGACGAGGCCTCGTTCGTCACGGGGGCCGAGCTGGTGATCGACGGCGGGTACACGGCCCAGTAGTGCACATCAGGAGCCCTGCGTGAGGAGGTGACTATGGCATACGAAACGTTCTTGCTCGAGCGATCGGGGGCAATCGTGACTGTGTCGTTCAACCGTCCTGCCAAGCTCAACCCGATCAACGAAACGGTCATGCGTGAGTTCCTGGCCATTACCGAAGAGCTGCGGGAGGACGAGACGTCGCGAGTGGTGATTCTGACCGGCCAGGGCCGATCGTTCTGTGTCGGTGCTGATCTCGCTATGCTGGCGGCCGGGGCGGACGGGGAAAAGCAGCGGCAGCAGAGCGATGCCGCACGGCTGCGTTCGGCAAAGCTGGGGTGGCGGCTGATGCAGGAGTGGGAACGGCTGGACCAGATTACCATCGCCGCGGTCAATGGGTTTGCCGTCGGCGGAGGGGTGTCGTTGGCGATGGCATGTGATTTTCGCATTGCGGCGGCCGGAGCACGGATCTGGATTCCTGAGGTGCGCCTCGGCGTGCCCTATATGTGGGGGTCGATTTCGCGTCTCATCAATCTCGTCGGCATGGCAAAGGCCAAAGAGCTGGTCATGACCTGTGACGAACTCACAGCTGAAGAGGCACTCGCGGTGGGGCTGGTCAATCAGGTAGTGCCTCTCGAACAGTTACATCAAGCGGCGCTGGCCTTGGCGCACAAACTGCTCGCCAAGCCGCCGATGGCCCTGCGCCGCACCAAAGAGTTCTTCAACGCCCTCTCCACCAACCGCGCTGGGGATATTACCTACGCCGATGCATACCTGGGGTTGGCCTGCTTCGGCAGCGAAGATATGCGGGAGGCGCTGGCTGCGTTTCGGGAAAAACGGGACGGCAAGTTCCGCGATCGCTGAGCGATCGGCACGCATCGGAGGGCGCATCCTGACGAGTCAGGACGACAGGGGCGAGGGCTAGCCGCATCCGTGGTCAGGAACGCTTTACAGGTGCAGGATGCTCCGCAGCATGGCCACGCTCTCGAGGATATGGTCCGGTCCTTCAGGGTGGAGAGCGTCGTGGTGGCTGGTGCCGGTCAGGACACCGGCAGTGTACGATCCTGCTGCTTTCCCAGCACGGATATCGATCGGCGAGTCGCCGACGTACACCACTTCGTGCGGCTGGAGCTGCAAGAGCGCAAGACACTTGAGGATGGGCTCGGGGTGTGGTTTCCGACTCTCTACATCCTCGCGGCCGATGATCCCGGTGAAGAGGTGGCGTACACCCCAGTGGTCAAGGAACGGCAGCGCGCGACCTGAAGAGGTTGCGATCCCGAGGCGGAGCCCATGGGCGTGGAGCGCGTGGAGGACCTCCAGGCTTCCTGGGATCGGCCTGGTTTCATGGTGATAGCGCTGCATCCACTCCTGCATGCGGCTGTCGACGATGCGCTTGAGGGTTGTAGCCGGATCGGGGTAGTCGGCGGGGAAGAGCTTCTCCAGCGCAGCAGCATCCCCCACCCGCATGAGTGCGTACACCTGTTCTCTCGGAACCGGTGGGGCCCCCGCGAGGGCGAGAATTTCGAGGGCAATCTCGTAAAAAAAGCCGACCGAATCGGCGAGGGTGCCGTCCATGTCAAAGATAACACCGCGGACGTGTAACTTGTTCATACCGTCAGCATAGCATTACCGGGCACGACACGGCGAGCTGTCGACGAGCCGCTGCCACTCGTCCATCACCCGTGTCCGGAGGTCTGCGAGCGAGCCATCGTTGGAAATCACAACGTGTGCGTATTTGATGCGCTCTGCATCGGAGAGCTGACTGGCAATCCGTGCTTCGGTCTCCTGGGGTGACAGACCACGCTGAGCCGCGAGGCGTGCAAGCACGGCGCTCTTGCCGGTGACGACCACCCACACTTCATCGACCAGCGGAAGCCAATTGGCTTCGATCAGGACTGCCGCTTCCACCACGATCGGCGCGGTAAATCCCTCAGCGCGCTTTTCCTGGATGCGACGCGCGATGTCGTGGAACATCAGCGGGTGTACGATGGCGTTGAGTTGCCGGCGCGCTTCCTCGTTGCCAAACACGATGGCGCCCAGTTTCTTGCGATCGATGGTCTGGTCGGCAGCAAGGATGTCGCGACCAAAGGCGGCGATGACTTTGTGCCAGGCTTCTTTCCCAGGCAGGTAGATCTCGTGTCCCACTTTGTCGGCGTCGATGACAAACGCCCCCAGGGTCGCCAAGATGTGCGACACCGTACTCTTGCCCGAACCGATGCCGCCGGTCAGCCCGATCGTTTTCATGCGCGTGAGGTCCTTTGCAGGGAGTGATGCCTGTGTTGTGGCAGAGATTGTCCTGTGCCGCAAGGGGTGATACCAGGTTCTCTCCAGCGCAGGATCATGGTATCTGTCGTGGCCAATTTTGTGGGAGGAGGAATGCCGTACGTACAGGTGCGTGGCGTCTCGCTGTATTACGAAGACCGCGGCCAGGGGCAGCCGGTCCTCTTGATCCCGGGGGCGCTGGGGACCGGGCAGTCCGATTTTGCCCCGCAGCTGGCAGATTTTCCCCGCCATGGGTTGCGCGTGATTGCGCCGGACCCGCGCGGCTATGGCAGGTCGCGCCCGCCGCAGCGAGAGTTCCCTCTCGATTTCTATGAGCAAGACGCGCAGGACTGTGCCGCCTTGATGGCAACCCTCGGCTGTCGAGAGTATGCCGTCTGTGGCTGGAGCGACGGTGCAGTCATTGCGCTGATGCTGGCGTTGCGGTGTCCTGCCCAGGTCGTCAAGTTGGTGGTCTGGGGCAGCAATGCGTATATTGCCCCGGAGGATATCGAAGGGTACGAAAAAACCCGCTCGCTCTCTTCCTGGTCGCCCCGGATGCTCGAAACGATGCAGGCGATCTATGGGGACACGTTACAGGACTTGTGGGCGCGGTGGTGTGATGCGCAACTGGCGCTGTACCGTGCTGGTGGGGAACTGTGTCGGCAGCGTTTGCACCATATTCGGTGTCCGACGCTCATCCTCCATGGGGAGAAGGATCCGCTCGTCCCGCGCTTCCACGCCGATGTCCTGCATCAGGGCATTGCCGGATCACGGCTCCATCTCTTCCCCGACGGCAAGCACAACATCCACCTGACCCACACGCGGGAATTCAATCGGTTGGTGGTCGAGTTTCTCACCGAATCCTAACGCAAGGAGGGTACATGGCAACGGTCGAATTCTTCTACGATTACTCGAGCCCGTGGACGTACTTGGCGTTCACGAGAATCGAAGGGATCTGCCAGAAATACGGGGCGACGTTGGTCTGGCGGCCTATCCTCGTGGGTGGCATCTTCAATACCGTGAACCCCTCAGTGTATGAGTTCCGCGAACGGGGAGTGCCTGCCAAAGCCAAATACGCAGCGAAAGATTTGCAGGACTGGGCGCGCTACTACGGCTTGACCATCAGGAACCCGACCGTCTTTCCCGTCAATTCGGTCAAAGCCTTGCGCGGAGCCTTCGTGGCGCTGGAGCACCCCAACACGTTCATGCCGTACAGCTATCGCGTGTTCGAGGCCTACTGGGGGGAGGACCAGGATATCAGTAAAGACGAAGTACTGCGGTCGATTGTCGAGGAGGTCGGTCTGGATCCCCAGGAGTATTTCGACAAGATCAACCGCCAGGACTATAAGGACCGCCTGCGGGCGAATACCGACGAGGTCATCGCGCGCGGCGGCTTTGGTACCCCGACCATCTTCGTCAACGGCTCGATGTTCTTTGGCAACGATCGCTTGGTGTTAGTGGAAGAGGAACTGCGGCGGGAACAGCGGTAAGGCGCGAGAGAGGAGAGAAGAAGAGGGGGGAGAGGGAGGTGTGAGGGATGCGAAATCGGTCAGCAGGTCTGAAGTCCGTGCACAAAGGCGGTTTCATCCCTCACCCGACCTCGGTTCCTGCGCTTCATCCTGTCCAGCCCCATTTCTGTTTGTTGGCAGCGACTTCCTCTGCCGTCGGGTGTGGTTTCTTTTGGTGTTGTGCGACCTTGAATTCTTCCATACGGTCTTTGATGGCGTAATTCAGCGGAATGTCCTCTTGGAAAACATCGGGAACCGCGACTTCCTCGAAAATAGCCTGCCACGGACACTCCGGCTCACAGGCGCCGCAATCGATACATTCATCCGGATGAATGTAGAGCTGATTGGGGAACTGCTCGCGGTCACTTCCTGTATATTCGTAGATGCAGTCTACCGGGCACACGGCAACACAGCCCGTATCCACACAGTCCCGGCAGAGCCTGGTGATGATATAGGTCATCGTTTTCCTCCTTGTGGCGATGGTCCAGGAGTGCTCTGCGCACTCCCGGCGCTGCCCCCCTCTGCTATCGTATCGCTACATGAAGGTCAATTGCGGATGAGCCGAGAGGAGGGCGGACGTGCCCCTTCGTGAGCGCGACCCTGAGGAGACCTAGCTGGGCTTCTTTTTTTCCAGCGACACACGTAATTCGCTAGTCGTGATCGGTCCGCGGTGGGAAAAAAGCACGATGTCGTCGGGAACCGGGGCACCCTGCAGATTGAGAATGATGCGCATGCGCTCGGCCTGCTCCCGGCTGATCACTTCCCCCTGGCTCTGCTTGCTGCTTTTGCGGCGCACTGTCCGTTCTTCGACCACCGACTCCTCTTCGGCGTCGGATAGGCTATAGATTTTTTCTTTCGTCCGCACCGACACCAGATTCTTGAGGCGGTCTTTTTGCTTTGGATCCGCCAGTTCGAACACGATCGCATCGCCTTGCGGGCTGATGTTCTGCGCCACCGTCTGGATGAGGGCGGTGTCCTCTCTGACCGCGGTCGAATGCTCATGGGCAATGATCCATGCACTCAGCGGCAACACCGCGGCGAGGAACGATGCGACCGCACTACGGGAAAACAGGGCAGGGACAGTCAGACGCGTGCCGAAGTCTTGCAGGATCAAATCGATCCCCACAGGGATGGCCAGGGCAACGAGGACCAGTCCAAATACGGTCGGGCCGGTTGCTTGACCACCGAGGCTCACCGTCAGCAAGGAGAGACCAGACAGCAGAGCAGAGGTCAGCAAAGCGAAGACCAAACGCTTGGCCAGCGCCTCGTACAGGAAGAAGGGAATGATGAAAGCGAGGACGAACGCTGCCAACGGAGCGAACAGGGTGCCCTCTCGGTATACCGTACCGGCGAACCAAGCGACGCTGATAGCCATGAGTGCACCAGCGACGAGTCCCCACACGACCCTCACGAACGTAGTTTTTCCTCGCATCGCTCTGTTCTCTCCTTGTTCGTTGCCTCCATCCTAAGGGTTTTTTGTTGCCGACGCAATCTGTTGGTTAGAGTTTTCGGCGTGAAAGCGCCAGTAATCCGTCGCGAGACGCAGTGCTCGGGCCGCCCGATCATGGGTGGCGAAGGTGGCGATCTGCTGTTGGTGGAATTGCTCGCGTACCTGGAGCAAAGCGGCCTCGCGGGCGAAGGGCTGCAGGATCACCAAGAATGGTTTGTGGGAGCGGGAGGCAAAACCCGAGAGAGTTGTGATGAGGGTGGCGAGGGTGTGAGGTTGCGCCTGCCACTGACCGGCCACTAAACCGGCACCGGTGTCCATGACGATGGCGTCAATATGCGGGTCACGATCAAGGATCGCCAAGAGGCGCTCGAGGTTCGGGGTGGAATGCCCCATCCCGATGGTATGGCCGGAATCTAGGGGATTGCGGAAGCTCCCACCAATGACGGTGAAAAATGACGACAACTCCTGGTACGAAGACTCGCTCAGGAGGGGAACCTGCAAGCCGGCTCTTTCAAACGCGTCGGTGATGACGACGGACGGCCCGCCGGTCATGGCGATCAAGCCCACCCGCGTGCCGGTGGTGGGCTTGGCGAAATGCAGGAGCTTGATCACATCGAGGAGTTCATCGAAATTCTCCGCCGCAATAGCCCCGGCTTGCCGTACCATGGCATGCCAAATCGCTGCCGGAACTGCGAGCGAACCGGTGTGGGAAGAGATCGCTCGCTGCCCGGCCTCGTTGTGGCCGCCTTTCCAGATGACCACCGGTTTCTGTGGGGTCACCTGACGGAGGAGAGAGAAGAAACGTCGGCCTTCGCGCACCCCTTCGAGGTACATGCCGATGATCCGCGTCTCGTCATCCGCAGCCAGGTAATCGAGATAATCGCTCGCATCCAGGACCGCTGCATTGCCGAAGCTGATCGCCTTGCTGATCTTCAGCCCGTGCTGCGGAGCTGCCAGGCTGAAGGTAATCGTATGCGTCCCGCTTTGCCCGATGAACCCTACGGTGCCTGCTTCGCCCGCGGGCAATTCGGGGTAATTGCGCAGCCCCCGGCGGGGATAGTAGAGACCCATGCAGTTGGGGCCGATGAGGGCTAACCCCGCGGCGCGGGCAATCTCCGCCAGGGTGTGCTCTAATTGTTTGCCTTCCTCGTCACCGATTTCCGAGAATCCGGAGGTAAACAGCATCACGCCTGCGACCCGTTTCGCTGCGCAGTCGGCGATGATACGGGGGGCAACCTGGCGGGGGACCGCTGTCATCACATAGTCGATGTCCTCGGGAATCTCCGCCAGGCTGCGGTAGTTCGGCACCCCCAGGGCGGCGATGCCCGGCAGTTCCCGCTCGTCGATCTGGACGGAGTACACTTTCCCCTGGAAGGTGCTCTGGCTGCGCAGCCACATATAGTTCATCGCTTTTTTGTCGCCGACGACCGCCACAGCTCTGGCGTTGAACGCCCGATCCAAAGTCGCACGGGTGGCGGCAGAAAGGGGACGCGGAGCCGGTCGCTGCTCTCCATCTGCATATAGGACAATACGGGCGTCGGCGGCGACGCACCCGTGCGAGGAGGCAAAGACAGGGTTGAGGTCGAGTTCTTTGATCTCTGCGTGGGCTTCGGCTATGGCCGAGATCTGCAAAAGGAGGTGTTCGAGGGCGGCGAGGTCGACTGCTGGCTGACCGCGAAAACCGGTGAGCAACGGGAAGCCACGGATGTCGCGGATCATGGTCCGAGCGTCACGAGGACTCAGAGGGACGAGACGGAACGTGACATCGTGCAGCACTTCGACGAGCACCCCGCCGAGGCCGAACATGACGGTGGCACCGAAGTGGGGGTCAGAGGTCACGCCGATGATCACTTCGATCCCTGGTTGGGCCACGGGCTGCACGGAAATGCCGTCGATGGTGGCAGTGGGCCGTGCACGACGCACCGCGTCCATAATCTCCGCGAACGCCTGACTGACTGCTGCAGCAGAGGTCAGTCCCACCCGAACGCCGCCCACGTCGCTTTTGTGGACGATGTCGGGCGAGCAGATTTTCAGCACGACGGGAAACCCGATCGCCTGGGCCAGGGCTACGGCCTCTTCTTGCGTGTGCGCGAGCCGTGCCGGTGTCACGGGAATACCGTGGGCACTGAGGAGGGTTTTCGCTTCGACTTCGGTGAGCAAGAGCCGGTGACGGGTTCTCGCCTGCTGGATGACTGCTGCAGCGTCTGTCATACCTGTCCTCTCAGCAACGTGGTGCCCCTTTCATAGCCGAGCACTCGCGGTTGGGCAATGCGCTGGTGTTAGTTGACTGTCGTTGCATCTCCGTACAGCAGGGGAGGAAGCAATGAAAAGCGTCCTGGTCGTGCTCGTTGTGGTCAACCCCCTGGTCTGGTGCGATCGTCCAGAGGGACGTGCTGGACCTGCGCACCGATACCCCGCGCGATCTTTATCTCCCCTATCTCCCACGTTGGCGGCTCGTATCGAGGCGCAGGAGCGGGAGGGACGATGAGTGATCGAGCAGTGATGGTCGACGATTTGTACCGGCGGGTGCGGGCTCGATTCTTTGACTGATAAGAATGGCTCGTGCACCCGCCTCCGTGCCGTCCTGCTCTCAAGAGTTTGTCGCTCACCCACCTACTACTGCCGCGCGCTTCGCCTCATCCTGCGCGGTAGGACCCTCGACTTTGTACAGTTTCTGAGCATTCTCCCACAGAATCTTGCGGCGCACTTCTGGCGGACACTCTGACAGTCCCCCTTTGATGCGGGCGTGGACTTCCTCGCCGTACAGTGAGGTCGGATGCGGAAAGTCGGTCTCAAAGAGGATGTTGTCGGCCCCGACTTTGTCGATGAGACGTCGTGGCGCGATCTGCTCGAACCAGTAGCAGGCGTAGACATTGCGGGCGAAGTAGGCTGACGGTAAGCGGTCAAACTCCGGATGCTCTTCCGCCACGCTATTGCCCTGGAACTGGTAATCGAGCGCTTCCAGTACGAATGGAATCCAGCCGATGCCACTCTCGACCGAGACAAATTTGATCGTGGGATAGCGGGCGAGTACTCCAGACATGAGCAGGTCGATCAGTTGCACACCGTTGCGCAAGAAGATATCGACCGACAGCTCGGTGAAGGCAGCCATACGTCCGTAGGCAGCGATCTTGCTTTGCAGTAATCCCATCTCGATATTGCCCGAGCCGATGTGGAAGCTAATCGGGAGATCCAACTCTACCGCCACTTCCCACAGAGGGTTCCAATATGGGTCCCCCAGCAGTGGTTGCCCGAAGGATTGTGGCTCACCGGTGAACAAGATGCCCCGATGCCCCATCGCGGCGCAGCGCCGCACTTCCTTGACCGCGGCGTTGACGTCCCAGAAGGGTGTCGAGGTGATCGGCAGCAAACGGCGCGGGTCGGCTGAGGCCCACTCGGTCTGCCAGTCGTTGTAGATCTGCACACAGGTGAGCATCAGTTCGGGGTCGCCGAGCTTGAGAAATTGCTGGGCGCCAAAACCTCCAACGTTCGGGTACATCACCATGGCCCAAATACCC
>JANWXO010000084.1 GCA_025057295.1 Candidatus Binatia bacterium
GCCGGTCTGCGGGTTGATCAACTGCTTCAACTCCTCGACGAGCCGACCGCAGACCTCTCTATATTCTGTCCCTGGAGCGATCGTGCCCCATGGCTCGCGTCCCTGCAAATTCACACTAATAAAGCCTTGGAAGTGTTCGTTGGGCAAAAAGAACGCTGTGGTCTTGCGCCAATCGATACTGCGTCGAAACTGGCGGGCGTACATTTTGCGATGAAAAGATTGGGGAAGAAGATGTTCGTTCACAAACGCTCTTGCCCGACTAGGAATGAATTCGCGTAATCGGCGCGACCATTCTCCTCCTGGGGAGACACCACCGGTAGTGAACGCGCTTACCTGAAACCCAAGCTTTTCCAAAACTGTCGGCATGAGGTGGTTGCCAGAATAGTTTGTGGCAATCCCCTGCACCGATACAATGAACACGATAACATCATCAGAGATGCCTTCCAGCAAACCAGCGAGAGCAGTATCGAGCTCGGTATAGAGGGTTGGTAACGCATGACCGAGCCGTGCGGCCCGGCGTGGGTCGTAGTCCCAGTGATCCGTGGCAAAATGGTGGTAAAAATGGTGGCCACCGTAGTGCGCCTCGGCAAACACAACCATGAACAGATCCCAGTCGTCCTGTACGAAGAGAAACTGCGCGGCCTGGCTCTTGCGCTCCAGGTTGCGCCTCAGCATATCGTAGATACGCAGTCCCCGAGAAATCGAGTTTCGACCAGGGATCTCGACAGGGTGGCGATACCGTCCAAATCGCGCCGATAATTCCTTCACCAGCGAGGGCGGGAAGGAGGAGGGATCCAGCAGAGGATATTCCTCTCCCCAGGCCGTAATCTGTACCCCTTCGATTCCTTCCAGGGGATAGGTCTTAGGAACGTCAAAAACTGCCACCCTCTTTCCCGATCCTCTCAAGGACTGCCAGAAAGGTGGGTAGGGACAAGCACGCGGATCAGTTTGCACGATCTCCGTCGTGCCACGCTGCAGTTGCAGAAAGGAGTAGAGACCGTGTCGCCCTGGAGATACCCCGGTCGAGAAGGATGGCCAGGGATAGTTCGAGAACGTCCTGGAGGAGATGACTCTGACCCAGGCACCTGACTGCATGAGAGCACGGAGGAACGGCAGGCGTCCTTCGCGAGACCAAAGTTGCACGAGGTCAGGGTCGGCAGCATCGAGTCCGATGACGATAACGCGACAGGGACTGTCCGATTTATGCTCGAACGGTCTGGGCTCTTCCACCGCTGTCCTCCTCGCCAAGACCTGTAAGTGCAACCATACGCCCGGTCCTCGCCGATTGCTCGGCCGCAGCGACCACCGCCAGGCTCCGATAGCCATCTTGGAAGTTTGGTCTCACAGCAAGATTAGTGCGTACGGCGGTCACGAACTGCAGCAGCGCAGCGCGGTACGAGGGTTCTCTCCTGGGTGCGAGGAGCTTATCCCATAGATACGGCCCTCGCAGAGCAGCCCACATTCGTCGCCCTAACCGTCCCAATCGGGCACGATGGGCACACGCCGGATCGGTAATCTCAACATTGAAAGAACGATGCCGATCGACCGCCAGTTTCCCTGCTGTTCCATACAGCTCGAACCGATCCTCTTCTATGGCGCTGAGGGAGAAAAACGATTGCACCAGCAGACCATCGACAAGCCGCAGGTGAAGCACCGCACTGTCATCCTCGCTGCGTTGCGATCGTAACTGCGCAAAGACCTCACACACCTCTTGTTCGAATACGAATCGCACTAAATCAATATGATGTAACGCCAAATCGAGCAGCGCACCACCACCGCTCTGTCGCTGTTGTTTCCACGCCGGCAGCGCACGCGGTGCCGCAGAAAATACCGAGCGCACGCTCACCAATTCTCCCAGCTTGCCCTCTTGAATATACTGTTTAACCGTTTGATAGAGAGCGTTGAACCGATAATTGAAACCGATCATCCCGACCACACCTGTGTCTCGCCAAGCCGAGAGCACCCGGCGCGCGTCATCAAGATTGGTGGCAAGGGGTTTCTCTAGATAAACGTGCTTCCCCTGCTGCAGTGCCGCTATAGCAGCTTCGGCGTGCAGCGCGTGTGGCAAGCAGATGACAACCGCCTCCACCTCTGGCCTCGCCAGGAGTTCGTGGTAATCGGCAAAGGCTGCAGTCCCAGGCACACGGCGGCTCGCCTCCCTCCTCCGACGGGGATCAACGTCTGCCAGGGCAACTAACTCAGCGCCCGGCAGGCGCCTCAGAACATCAAGGTGTACCAACTGGGCGATGCGGCCACAACCGATCAAGCCGATCTTGACAGCAGGTGACACTCAGAATACCTCTTGCTGTTCTGGGTGCAGAACAATTTTTACCCCTGCCCGGGCTAACGTCCTATACAGCAGTGGGGAGGCACAGACCCGTCCTTGATCTGTTCTGTACTGGTAACGACGAAATACATCTGCCCGGAATGCAACGTTGTGGTCCAGAAAGCCACGAACCTGGGGCAAGCCCCCATCCTGCATCTTGCCCAGAATATACCCGAAAGTGATCGATACCGCGATCTGCCTCAACGTCGCTCCTGCATGCCACCCCTGTGGGCCCTTGAAAAGACTCAAACCGACAGACACGTCTGCGCCGTTCTCGATGTTCTCGACGAGGGAAGACAACCAAGTCGGCGTCGGGTACACGTCCGAATCGGTGAAGGCGATGATCTCACCGTCTGCGAGTTGGGCCCCTCTATTTTTCAGCTCATAATAATGGGCATCGTCGATTTCGGCGGTCTTAATCGCCAGAAATGGCGCCGCGCAGGGGTAGGTCTCTTTCAGCTCTCTGAGATCTGTGCGGCACTCGCGACCCAGATGACTTCAACTTGGTCCAGCGGGAAGTTTTGTCGTTTCAAGGCCTCCATCGTATTCTTGGCGGTACCGAGGAAACGGGTTTCGTTATAACCGTCCAAGACTACAGAAACCAGTGGCTTCTTGGCTGGCGTCATGGTATCGGTCATGGCGTCCTCCTTGAGGATGTCAGCGAGCTACCAGTGTCCTCGTACGGTCTTGGCGGAGCATCTGCTACACTTCGACAAATCTGTCTGCATCAGTCGCTGCACTACGTGAGCGCTCCTCCAGCTCTTGCCTCACCCGTCTCCTCTGCCAGTGCGCGGTCTCCCCAGAGCTGACTGTCTCAGCCTTTTACACAGCCATGGACAGGCTGTCCAGCAAACCAGTGGGAGACCGCCTCATGGCGAAACTCCAAATCGTCCTAGAGCTGGAGGGGCTACGTCTGGCCTCGGTGGGAATTCAGCCATTGCTCCCTCTCCCACGTGCCAGCAGTGAACCTGAGCGAAGAGAGTCGCACCAACGTCGCGAACAGGAACGCGACACTCCCGAGCAATTCCAGCGCTTCCTCCAACACCCATTGCCCACGCACATAAGGGAGCCCGACCTCCCACACCGCATCCAACAGGTTTCCTCCTATGAGCGAAATCAGGCCGATGCAGAAAAACGTTTGCGGTAAATCCTCCTCCTGGAACAGCACCGCAAGAACCTCCGCCCTCTTCCGCAAGAGCCAAATCGCCATCGTCCCCAACACAGCTCCCACGCTGACACACACTACCGGAACGCCGCTGGTGACGTTGAACCCCACAGGAACGAGCTGCGCAGCCACAAGATTCACGGCCCAGTTGTGCAGATCGTGCCCCGCCAGACCAGGGATGCGGATGTGCCAGCCCAACACTCTGTCCCCCCCCACTCTATTTCTTCTCCTGCCAGGAAGAGACACGCCCCACTCACCCAGACCCAGCGCCCATAGTTCGGCTGTTGCCGCCGACGCAGCTGCCATGTAACGGCAAGGGCAAGAACCGCGGTCAGGATGAAGACAACGGCCGGCAGCGATTCGACCAGCCCTCCCTCGACGAGCAGAGGGGTCAAGGAAAGGGGATCTCTCATCCCCCAGATCCCCAAGGGCAAGAAAAGACCAACGCAGAGGAAGGCATACAGGAACAGCCACCCTCCTGGGAGCAGCGCACTCTTACGCATGTGCATGCTCGCACCTCGAGCCAAAAGCAGAGTGTTGCTTATACAGGAATCCCGATAAGAGATCTCTGGCTAGGGCTCCGCCATCGCGAAGCTAACGGGTCAGACAAGACCGACAGTTCAGCGTCGCCCTCATCAAGCGGCCTTCCTGCCACTCCTCAGCAAATTCCTCTCTATGTGCAAGATAGATGCCCAGGCCTCAAGAAAATGGTAAGGGAGCGATCGTGCGAAACAATTCGCTGTTGGTTTCCCTGACCGTCTTGTCTGGTCTGCACTACAATCGGGCATCGAGACCCGACTTTTACCATCGCAAGAAAGAAGGGTCGCAGGGCTGGTTTTCCCTTGCCCCTCGCTCGCAAGCGCGCTAGTGTGTCTACGGGAGGGAACTCTCGCACAAAGGACCTCACCAGAAGGAGGGTACAGCAATGACAGCGCTGCGCATCATCTCTGCAGACTCGCATTTCGTCGAACCACCCGACATGTGGGCGCAACGGGTCGAGGCGCGCTTCCGTGACCGTGCCCCCCGCACGGTCCAGGGCTACAAAGGCAAGCCGGGCGAGTTCTTCGTCTGCGAGAATATCCAACCGGTGCAGGTCGCCGGCTTTTTCGGCTCCGGCAAGAGCGCCGAAGAGCTGCCCGAACATGTGAAAAAAGGGTTCGAGGCAGCTCCCAAGAGTGTGTGGGATCCTGCTGCCCGCCTCGCCGAGCAGGATCGTGACGGGGTCAGCGCCGAGGTGCTCTACACCTCGATGGGCATGCTGCTGTTCGGCCTCGACGATGCCGAGTTACGGGCTGCCTGCTTCCGCGCGTTCAACGACTGGGCCGCCGAGTACTGCAGCTACAATCCTCAGCGCCTGGTGGGACTGGGAGCCATCACGCTCGAGGACATTCCTGCCGCTGTGGCGGAGTTGCAACGGATTGCGAAGAAGGGTCTGCGCGGCGCCTTGATTTGGGGTGCACCACCAGAAGACCATCCCTACAGTTCGCCGGAGTACGACCCCTTCTGGGCGGCGGCGCAGGACGCCGATTTCCCGCTTTCTCTGCACATCCTGACTGGCCGTGGTGGGGTGCGCTTCAGCCGCCGCAAGGTGCTCTTCGGCTACATGAAGCTGCCGCAAGAGATCCAGCTCACCCTCGCGGACATGATCGTCGGCGGGGTCTTTGACCGCTTTCCGCGCCTCAAGATCGTCTCGGCAGAAAACGACATCTCCTGGCTGCCCCATTTCATGTATCGCCTCGATCACGCCTATGACCGGCTGCGCCACCTCGAAGGACTCACCCTGCCCATGCTGCCCAGCGAGTATGTCAAGCGCAATATCTGGGCGACTTTCCAGTTCGAGACGTCCAACATCGACTTTACGCGGCAGAGCGTGGGTGCCAGCCAGATCATGTGGTCGTCGGACTACCCCCACACCGACTCCCCCTGGCCGCGTTCGCGCGAGTACATCGCTCAGGCGTTCAAAAATATTCCTCCAGAGGATACGGCGAAAATCGTCGGCGGCAATGCTGCGCAGTTGTACGGGATCGGTTGAGTAGGCCTCACCCTTTCCTCACCCTGGGAGAGGGTGGGACACAGGCGCGGGACGAGGGGCTCTGAGCGGTTGTGGAAAAACTCCGGTCCGTAGCCGCTGCGGAGCCTAAATCCCCCCGCGCGAGCGCCCTCCCCTCTGCCAAAGAGGGCTTTTCGGCATTCCCCCTTTTCCACAAGGGGAGCGCGGGGAGTGATCGACGGCTTCTAAGAGTACGGACGCTGCCGTTTCGCCGGCTTCCCCACCGCGGTGAGGAACATGACGCTTTTTCCCGCCGCGTGGGGAGAGAAGAAGTCGATCACGTCGTCATCGAAAAAGGTGAGTCCGGTGGCGCCAAAGCGCTGGGCGTAGGCGGCGAGGTAACACTTCCCCCCGATAATCGCGGCTTCCAACTGGGCGGCGCGATACCCCCGATTGCCGAAGCGCTGCAACAAGGGTGGCAGGTTGGTGAGACAGTACAGATTGGCGCTGGCGTCGGCTGGGAGTTCCTGACCCAGCCCCAGGTAGCCGGCCTCGTGGCGGAACTGGCCCGCACGGAGCAACTCCACGGCATTGTGCTCACGGTGAAACACGTACGTTCCACTGGGGAGACCGTCGACCGCATTGACGATGAGATAGAGGTCCGTCCACATCACCCCCGTGGGAACGAGAAAATCGGCTGGGATGCCGCGTGTGGCACACGTTAGCAGCGTAGACAGCTGGGCAAAGGAGAGCGGGTCGTGCGAGAAAACGCGCGTCGAACCACGGCGGCGGATCACTGTCCCGAGCGGCGTCTGGGGTAGCTCCGTCTCGCCCAGTGCGACCAAGGGGAACAGTTGCCCCGTAGGAGCAGGTGGCTGCGCCGGGGGAGGAGCACCCCGCCAGGTTGCCACAGCCTGCTCGTCTGGCAAACAGGAGGCCGCGTGCATCGCCCGGATCGCCGGATAGTCTACTTCTCTCTTGGACAGCGGCGCGACGGGCAAATCGAGCGGGGTCACCGCCGGAGCCTGCAGCGGGATCGACTCGGCAGTGTAGCCCAAGGGAACGAGGGCCAGCGCCACCTCACGGTTGGCGTCGAGGTCGAGCAGACGGTTGACGGCATCGTCGACAAAGCCGAGCACCACGCGGATCGGCAGGTCAAAGGCAGCGGCAGCCGCGAGACAGTTGGCCAACACCGTGCCTGCGTCCCAAAAGCAATGCCGGTAGGTCCGGGCCTGGTACTTCCAGGCGTTGCGCCAGTAGGTGCTGGTACAGACGAGCACCGCCGGGGCGTGCATCACCGCCGGTTCCTGCGCGGTCGCGTGGGCAAGGACGGCACGATAATCGCCCCGGCGCAGGCACCGGAGGGCAAAGTCGTGCGGTCCGAAATGATACACGCCGGCAGCCAACCCCGGGAGATCGCCGCAGACTAGGTACAGATCGATATGGTACAGCGCGCCGGTACAGGCCGCGGCACGGAAATAGATCGCCCCGCCCGGGTAGGTCCGCTGCCTGATAATCCCGGCAGAGAGATACAGCAGCGCCGCCAGGGTGGGCACGTCAGGGACGCAATCGGCATGCGGTGTCGCCGGCAGGGTAGAGATCGCCGTGAGGGCGGGCAGCGACGCCGCAGGCAGGTCGTGCGGCAGCGGGATCGCCTCGAGAGAAGAGTAAATTTTAAACGGGAGCGGTTGGTTCTCCCAATCTAAATAATGACGGCTACTGCGCACGCTCTGCAGCGAGTGTTTGGTGCCGTTATGGTAAGTCCATGTCGCCGTCAGATCGAAGTTGGTCGCCATCGCTACCTCCCGCTGAGGGCCTGTCGGTCCGCTCCGTCCCATGCTACGTTGCTGCTCACTAAGCGCAATACCCCAAGGAGCACCAGTGAGTCGTCCCACAGTCAAGATCCTTCCTTCTATCTTGTCGGCCGACTTTCGCCGCCTCGGCCAGCAGCTGGAGGAAGTGGAACGCGCCGGCGCAGACCGGATTCATATAGATGTCATGGATGGTCGGTTCGTGCCCAATATCACCATCGGTCCGCTCGTGGTGGAAGCGGTCCGACAGAGCACCACATTGCCGCTGGACGTGCACCTGATGATCGTCGAGCCCGAGCGCTATCTGGCCGACTTCGCCCGTGCCGGCGCCGATATTCTGCTGGTCCACCAGGAAACGTGCCCTCACTTACACCGCACTCTTTCACAAATCAAAGAGTTAGGGAAACTGGCGGGAGTCGTACTGAACCCCAGTACGCCGCTCTCCACCCTGGAAGAGGTGCTCGGGAACGTGGATCAGATTCTGATTATGAGCGTCAACCCCGGCTTCGGCGGGCAGCAATTCATCGAGTCGAGCATCGCCAAAGTGCAACGCCTCCGGCACCTGCTCGACGAGCACGGCGCACAGGCGGAGATCGAAATTGACGGCGGGATCGATCCTGCTACCGCACCGCGGGTAGTCGCGGCAGGGGCAACGTTGTTAGTCGCAGGCTCGGCGATCTTTCGTGCCCCAGGTGGCGCAGCCGAAGGGGTGCGACGCCTGCGGGCCAGCATCGCGGGCGTGCAGACCGCAGAGTGCAAGCGCTCCTCTCCGCAGAGCAGATGAACCGAAGCGCCACAGGGCGTACAAGAGAGACGCTCGTCTCGGACGGTGATGCCTTTTGCTACTGCTCCGGTCAACGCGTCACCCTTTTTGTCGTTGCTTGAGCAGGTCTCCCAGGGTAAGCCCGAACCCTCTTCTCTGAGGTGCAGCGCTGAGATAAGATTGCGTCTCAGCCTTTTCCTCACGCTCCAGCGCTTTCGCACGCGACAGACGGATCTTCTTTCCCCCGTCTTCGATCGCTAGGACCACCGCTTTGACTTGGGTTCCAGGGGCAAATTCCTTACGGTGGTCGGTGCCCCGTGCGGTGCCCATCTCCGCGTTGGGGATCAGCCCAACCTGCCCCGGACCGAGACGGAGAAAGATGCCAAAAGGCTCGACCCGTTCCACCGCCCCACCGACCAGCGCACCGACCTCTAGCGAGGGCGGCGCGAGCTGCTCACCGGGCGTGATGTCCTCGGGTGCTAAGGCAAGCGCGATGCGACGCTTATCGGGATCGATCTCCAAGATGAGCACGGCGATCTCCGCATTGACTGCCGCCGCCTCTCTGATCGCCGTGCGCCGATGGGGAGGGATCTCGCTCACGTGCAAGAGTCCGTCCACGCCAGGAAGAAGTTCGACAAACACCCCAAAATCCATCGCTCGCACCACCGGTCCGCGCACCACCTGGCGCTCGCGCAGGCGCTCCGGTACGGCAGCCCATGGATCTCCCTCGAGCGCTTTCAGGCTGAGCGCTACTCTGCCGGTCTTTTCGTCCACCTTCAGCACTTTCACCGTCACCGGGTCACCGATGCGGAGGCGATCGGCCGGCTTGACCACGCGCGAGAAAGACAGCTCAGAGACGTGGATGAGGCCCTGCACTCCCCCCAGATCGACAAACGCCCCGAAATCGGCCAGCGACGTCACCGTGCCCGTCAAGACCGCACCGGGCACCACTTTCTTGCGCGTTTCCTCGGCAGCTTTGGCCGCTTGCTCTTCGAGAAGCTGACGACGGGAGAGCACGATGTTGCGGCCGTTCTCGGCATAGCGCGTGACGCGGAACTCCAGCACCTGGTTGAGGAAGGCATCGGAAGACTCTGGACGGCGTCTATCGATTTGCGAGAACGGACAAAAGGCGCGCAGGCCGGCGACCATTACCTCGTACCCCCCTTTCACCACAGCGGTGACCTTGCCTTCGACCGGCAGTCCGGTCGCGACGGCGGTCTCGAGCTGGGCACGCGCTTGCGCACCTTTGAGCAGTTTGCGCGACAGGCGCACCTCGCCGTCGGTGGCCACCACGGTGGCCTCGATCTCATCACCCAGGCTGCCCGCGAGGTTGCCCTGCCCGTCGTCGAGCTCGGCCCGCAGCATGACGGCTTCCCCTTTTCCCGGCACTTCGACGAAGACAGTCTCTGCACCAATGTGAATGACACGCCCTCTGGCGATCTGCCCCTCACGCAGGGCCGGTCCGGTTTGTTCCTGGGCAAACAGGGTAGCGAAATCCTCCTGGGGTGCAGCCTGATCGGGTGCAGTACTCATGCCGACTGTCCTTTCTCACGGGTAAACACCTGGTTGTAACACGCGCGAATCGCCTCGCGCTGGCTCTGATAGTCCGCCAACAGACGCTCGGCAGCACCGTCCCCCTCATAGCCGAGACGCCGGGCGAGGACAATGAGATGTGGTCCGCCGCTTTCCAACGCCTCCACCGGCTGGTCCTGCTCGATGCGCAGTCGATTCTCCAGGGTCCGGAGGAAGCGGTACCCGCGGGTGAGGGTCTGGTATTCCTCGGTGCCAAGGATGCCACAGGCGTGGAGGGCGTCCAACGCCGGCAACGTCGCTCGCTGTCGGAGCGCGGGAAAGCGTCGACCGTAACGCAACTGGAGCATCTGCACGAGGAACTCGATGTCGACGATCCCGCCACGGCCGGTCTTGATGTTGAAGCGGCCTGTCCACTCTTTTGCCAACTCTTGCTCCATGCGTGCCCGTAAGCGGTCGATCTCCGCCACACCCGCTGCATCGATCGTCTCACCATAGGCAAACCGCTCGACCATGTCCTCGACCGGCTGCTTGAGCTCCATATCCCCCGCGACCACCCGCGCTTTGATCAACGCCTGCCGTTCCCACAATTGGGAGCTGGTCTGATGATAGCGGACGAAGGAGGCGAGCGAGGAGACGAGCGACCCGGAGCGGCCGGACGGACGCAGGCGGGTGTCGATCTTGTAGACATATCCTTCTCTCGTCTGCACCTGCAGAACCGAGATCAGCCGCTGGGCCAGCTTGGTGAAAAATTCTTGCGCGGTGAGCTGCCCGTTGGGTTCCTGGTGCGCAGGGGCAACGTCGTAGAGAAAAATCAGGTCGAGGTCCGAGTTGTAGTTCAGCTCACCCGCCCCGAGTTTCCCCATGCCGACGATGACCAGTCTGCCAGGCGCCTCCGCCAGGCCGAGCTGGCGCAGGAGCGCGCTGCGCGCGATCGTATAGGCACCCGCAAGACACGCTTCTGCCAGCTCCGTCAGTTGCCGGCTCACCTCGGTCACGTCCAGGAGCCCGTTGCTGTCGTGGATGCCGATACGCAGGAATTCTTCGGTGCGATAGCGCCGCAAGATGTCCAAGCGATCCTCCAGTTCCTCCACCTCCGCTAGGCGGGCCAGCAATTCAGCTTGCATGGCGTCGCGATCCTTGTGCAGTCGCACCAAGTCGGCACGCACGAGGCTATCGAGCAGCTCGGGGTGGCGGAGGAAAATCTGTGACAGGTACGCACTCGTACCAAAGAGGTTGATGAGGGTGCGCAGGGTCTGGGGATTTTCCCGCAGCAGGGAGAGGAAACTGGAGCGTGCGCCGATCGAGGCGATGAGCTGAGCCATGGCAGCTAAGGCCCGATCAGGGTCTGCCGCCCGCGTCACTTCATGAAACAGACGGGGCGCCAGCGCATAGAGGATTTTGCGCCGCTTGGGCGAGGCTGGCGAGTGCGGTGGACCGTCATGCAAGAGGCGCAGATTGCGGTAACTTTCCTCGAGCTGACGAAACCCTAACCGCTGCAAGCGCCAGAGTGTACGCTCTTCGTGATGGAGTTCCTGCAACAGCGCCGCGATCTCTCCCTCCTGCGCACTCGCCTGGCTGTCTGGTCCGTGGAAGAGAGAGCGAAAGATGTGATGTACCGCTTCGGTGTGGGTGCGCAGGGCAGTCTGGAAACGCGAGACCTCATCCGGCGGAGGGAAGCGCAACCGCCGCGCCAACGCCAGCATCCCTGCCTCGTCGTCGGGCAGGGAGTGTGTCTGGCGATCTTGGACAACCTGGAGCTTGTGTTCTACCTGGCGGAGGAAACGATAGGCATCGCGCAACACATCACGGTCTGGAGCGGCGAGATAGCGCCCGTCAGCCAAACGGTCCAGGGCCGCCAACGTGTTGCGTTCTCGCACGTGTGGATCTTTCCCCGCATGGATCAGTTGCAAGGCTTGGGCGATGAACTCGATCTCACGAATTCCGCCGTGTCCCAGCTTCACGTTGCGACCGTCGCGTTCTGGTCCCCGCAGAGAACGCTCGACCCGCGCTTTCATCTCCTTGATATCTTCGATGGTGGAAAAGTCGAGGTAGCGGCGGAAGACAAACGGTGCGATCTCGCGCAGAAAGTGCTCTCCTAACACGATCTCGCCGGCGATCGGCCGCGCTTTGAGGAGGGCCATGCGCTCCCACGTCTGTCCCCACGACTCGTAGTACAGGAGGGTGTTGGGAAGAGAATTGACCACCGGACCATTCACCCCATCGGGGCGCAGGCGCAGATCGACCCGGAACACCCGCCCACCATACACCAGGTCGCTCAACGCGCGCGTGATGCCCTGCGCCAGATGGGTAAAGAAGCCGCGGGACTCGATGGTTCCTTTGCTGCCTCCGCTCGTCGGCCCGCCATCCCGTTCGTACAGGTAAATCAAATCGATATCGGAGCTGAAATTGAGCTCCTCCCCCCCCAATTTTCCCATGCCCAAGACCACAAAGCCGACCGGCCGCCGAGTCGTTCCGTCATCGCACATCGCCTCGCCATACCAGGTGCGCAGTTTTGCCCGGGTGTAGAGATAGGCCATCTGCACGGCGGCCTCGGCCAGTGCGCTCAAGTCGCGCGTGGTGTCCTCCAACGAAGCGAGGGCCAAGAGATCACGCGTGCCGATGCGCAGATACTCGCGGTTGCGGTACAGGCGCAGCCCGCGCAGGAAGTCCTCTTCCGCAAGATCCAGAGGAAGCTGGGCCTGCAAGGCCGCGAGGTGGTCTGCAACACTTTTGACCGAGGCGTGCACGTCGGTGACAAAAGTACTCTCCCAGGCTGGTCCTTGCTGCAGCAACACACTAGCCAGGTGCTGGCTGGCACCGAGGAGGAATAAGAGGTCGCGGAGCAGTACCGGGGAGTTGAGCACCTGACCGGTCGCGAACCCGTGCTCGGCCAGGCGGCTGAGGTTGGCCGCGGCCAGCGCTGGATCAGGTGCAGCACACACACCGGCGATCATCGCCTCCCACTGTGGCGCGTAGGCTTCACGGAGAGGAGCGAGCAGCTGCAGGATCTGTGGAGAAGGGGGAGTTCCGATCGACA
>JANWXO010000085.1 GCA_025057295.1 Candidatus Binatia bacterium
CCCTGCCCGTTATTCCCATCCCCAGTGGGCACACTGGGTCGGCTTTCCGGTCGACAACTACTGGCCCTTTCTCACCTGTATGTTCTTACACGGCGGATGGTTGCATTTTCTCAGCAATATGTGGACCCTGTGGATCTTCGGCGACAATGTCGAGGACCGGATGGGACCGGGTCGTTTCCTGGTGTTTTATCTCCTCTGCGGACTTGCGGCCAGTCTGGTGCACTACTACACCAACTTGCATTCGACTGTCCCGACAGTAGGGGCGTCAGGGGCGATTGCCGGAGTCATGGGGGCATACTTTTTCCTCTATCCTCGAGCGCGTATCATTGCCCTGCTGCCGATCTTTTTTTATCCGTTTTTCTTTGAGGTGCCGGCCGTCCTCTATCTCGGCCTGTGGTTCTACAGTCAGTTGCTGAGCGGTGTGTTGTCTCTGGCGGGACCCGAGCAGGTCGGTGGGATCGCCTGGTGGGCACACATTGGTGGATTCATCGCGGGTGCAGGGTTATGGAAGCTCTTTGTCAGATCTGAACGTCCGTTGCAGGACGACGAATATGGCATCGAACGTGCCTTCATACGCTGGTGAGGGCAGGGGAGGAAGGCAATGGGCATGTTAGAGCTCTTCTGGCTGTTTTTCATGGTTTCGGCCATCCAGCCCATCCTCAAGCAAAAGCTTCTCGAGTCAGCCCGCTATCGCATGATCGCACGCTTAGAGCGACGCCGCGGCTCTCGAGTCATCCTCCTCGTGCATCGCCAGGAGACGATGAGTTTTCTCGGCTTTCCCGTCTTCCGCTACATTGACGTGAACGATTCCGAAGAGGTGCTGCGCGCCATTCAGTTGACCGATCCAGAGCTGCCACTCGATCTGATTCTGCACACGCCTGGAGGCCTGGCCCTGGCCTCGCTCCAGATCGCCCGTGCGCTGCGCGACCATAAGGGGAAAGTCACCGCTTTCATTCCTCACTATGCCATGTCGGGGGGCACGCTCATTGCTCTGGCGGCAGACGAGATCGTCATGTGTACCCATTCGGTCCTCGGGCCGGTCGATCCCCAACTCGGACAATATCCAGCGGCATCGATTCTTTCCGTGCTCGAGAAAAAGCCCCTCGCCGACATTGAGGATCAGACGCTCATCTTGGCCGACCAGGCACGCAAGGCGGTTTCGCAGATGCGGGAGGCCGTCAAGGATCTCCTCAGCGACCGCTATCCTCCCGAGAAGGCAGACCACCTGGCCCGGCTGTTGTCAGAGGGGACGTGGACCCACGACCATCCCATTACCTGTCGTCAGGCGCAAGAGTTGGGATTGGCAGTGAGTACGACGATGCCCACCGAAGTGTTGCAGTTGATGCACCTCTTTCCCCAGCCTGTACGCCGGACTCCATCGGTGGAGTACTTACCGACCCCCCGACAGATACCGGCGGCTCGGCGTCATACTCAGGTGCCAGATCGGCAGCTTGCGCGGTTTTCATAATCCAACACGAGAGAATCCGCCATGCCTGCTGCTCCGCAGATTCCTTGGAATATCGTCACCAAAGAACTGGAGTGCACGGCGGCCCTGCAGCGGCAAGTCCGTCAACGGATCGCCAAACTCGGGCGGCTGCTCCGTGACTTTCCGCCTGATGCGGTTCACTTGCAGGTTGTCTTGACGCAACAACCGAAACCTCCGTGCCTGAGGGCAGCCCTGACCCTGCGGCTACCCTCCCATATCCTGCATGGGGAGAAGGCGGCGGCGACCCTTGAGGGCGCACTTACTGGTGCCTGTGCGGTGCTGCAACGCCGACTGGAGGCGCTCAAAGCCAAGATGGCGCACGCTGCCGTGTGGAAGCGCAAGCAACGTCGTGCCCGGCTCCGCCAAGGGAAAACTGGCGGCTTTGCGCCGGCCCCCCTGGCAGCCGGGACGGGGCCGCAAACGCTGCGCGATGTGGCGTCCGCTTTTCTCCAGCATCACTACGGTCGGCTGTTACGCCACGTGCGGCGGCATATCCGTCATGATGAATGGGCAGGAGAGATCCCCCCAGGTGCTGTTGATCCGCGCAGTGTGATTGACGAGGTCTGTCTGCAGGTTCTCTCCGCCCCTGAACAGAAACCTCCGGCGATGGGCTGGTTGGTGTGGGTGTATCATCTGGTGCACGAAGAGTTGCGCCGCCGTCGCAACCGTGTGCGGCAACAAACTACGGAAGAAGTCTCGCTGGAAGCTCGCCCCAGCAGCTCGCGAGAAACAGCCCCTGTTCAGGAGAGCGATTTTACCCAACCTCTTACTTTTGCCCAGACTGTGCTTGAACCCCCAGGCGAGGAAACCGAAGCGCCGTCGCTCGAGGTGGCGAGCGCTTCTCCCGAGGAGGTGGTGGCGGCAAAAGAAATTGTGGAGTCTCTCCAGGAAGCGATCCAAACGTGGTCCCGGCCGGAACGCGAGGTCTTTGAGTTATACTTTGTCGAAGGTTTTGAACCAGACGAAATTGCGCTGATTACAGGCAGGCCGCTGCAAAAAGTTCGTTTGCTGATTACGGCGTTGCAGCACCGCCTGCGCCAGGAATTGATGCTTTAGCTACAGGGGCAGAATAAACAGGACCTGGGCTCGAGGAGAGGAGTTCCTGTCAACGTCAGTTTCTCACCGGCGACAAAATTCTGCGCTTGTTTTTCCCAACTCTGAGAAGATGAGCGTCTGAAGTTTGAAATTCTTCTCTCGTCGTGTCGTCTGCTTCTCTGGCATATGCTTTGCTCCAATAGCTCTCGTCTACATCCCTGCGTAGCTCTTACCCAGCTCCCGAGAAAGAGAGACGAGTATGTGCGCACGACTCGAGGTAGCCTACAGGCCGTTCTTGGCTGCGTCGCTAGGGGACTGCAACGGGCTCACGGAGGAAAACGGGACGGAGTTGATGGCTGTGGCGGTGCTGCCGGAGCAGGTCTGCACGTCTCGCGCGGCGCACACACCAGGGGTGACGGCGTTAATGCGCGCGGTGCTCAACGATGCCCTCGTGTGTTACCGACAGCAGTTTTTGTCGCACTCGCGGCGCGCCCACCGCTTAGCGAGAGAAGCAGAGGACTGGCTGTTCTGCGATGACGACCGCTGGCCGTTTTCGTTTGTCAATGTCTGTGCGGTGTTGGGCATCGAGCCGACTGCGCTGCGTCGCAGAATCGTGCAATGGTCTCAGCGACCTGCGGGCACGCTGCGGCGGCAGCGGCGGCTCAAACCAGACCACCGGCTCCTGCTCGCTGCCTAGGCTGTCGCCCCTAAGTTCGGCATGGTTCTCATACCTGAGAAAAGCGCGCGCTGGTGCTGTGCACAACCGAAAAGAACACAGGGCACAATTTCGCCTCGCCTCGTGACAGGGCGGGGGCCTCTTTTTTGCTATCCCAACAGAGTGGAGACAAAAATTTTTCTCGTGGAGGTGTACTATGGCAGCCTTAGTTCCCTGGCGTCCTATGCGCGAGCTCGAACGTTTGGAACGGCGCATGGAGGATCTCTTCGAGCGCGTCTTCGGTGAGCGTTTTCCCAGTCTGTGGGACACCGAGCGGGGGGTGTGGCGGGAAGAAGAGTGGATACCAGCGGTGGAGAGTCACGTCGAGGACGGCGAGTTGGTGGTCAAAGCAGACCTTCCCGGGATCGATCCCAAAGACGTGTCGATCTCCGTGACTGGCAATCAGTTGACGATCGAGGGGGAACGCAAGCGCGAGGAGAAAAAAGAAAAGAAGAACTATTTTTACCGCGAGCTGCAGTACGGGAAGTTCTCGCGTACCATGACTCTCCCGTCAGGGGTAGAGACCGACAAGATCAAAGCGACCTATAAAGACGGGGTGCTCGACATCAGAATGCCAGCCCCGAAAGACCTGGCACCTAAACGCATCCAGATCGATGTGAAATAGGGAGCGATGCGACTCTCTCCCTGCCCCTCCTCACGAGCGGAGGAGCGAGCCCTCTCTTCGCCCCTCCGCCGGGATAGCAGGTGACGACACCGTACTCAGGCGGATGCGGAACTCTTTTCCCGTGCAGCTCCCTCGCCGCCGGTTCCTCGTAGCACTCCAGCGAATGACCTCTTGACAGCACGCTCGTCCTGTTTATCTCTTCTTCTTGGAAAGGTGGTCGACACCAAGCCGAAAGGAGGTGACAGACGATGTTGAGGAGTCAGCTAGTACCATGGCAGAATCCCGTGAGTCTCTTCGACTCCATCCGTCGTGATATGGAGGCGCTCTTCAACCGCGTCTTCGACGGCTGGGAGTGGAGCGAACCCTTCGCCACCTCGCCACGCATGGAGTATGTCCCGCGCGTGGAGAGCTACAACGATGGGCGAACCCTCCATATCAAAGCAGATCTCCCGGGTGTTGATCCCAAAGACGTCGAGATCTCGGTCACGGGAGATCAGCTCACGCTCAAAGGGGAGCGCAGGGCGGAGCAGGAGAGCCGCAACGGGAATTATTTCCATCGCGAGATCTGCTATGGCCGCTTCGTCCGGACCTTCTCGCTGCCCGCTGGGGTAAAGGCGGAGGATATCCACGCTACCTACCATAACGGCGTGCTCGATATCGCCGTGCCTCTGCCAGAATCGTTAGTCGTCAAGCAAATCCCCGTACAGATCGAGAGCGGCGAGGTGCGCCAGCAACTGGCGGCCTAAGCACGGTCTCTTCTAACGAGCATCTGGCGCTGGGGCTGTCCCCGGCGCTGGATCCTCAGCAATAAATGTGCAGGAAAGGAGGTGAGTAGCCATGAAACTGGGCTATGGCAACATTGTCCCCCTGATTCTCGGCTTGTGGTTGCTCATCTCACCGTACGTGCTCGGGTTTGTTGAGCAGCCGGCGGCCTATTGGAACGCGATGATTGTCGGAGCACTCACTGCGCTCAGTGGGGCCATCGGCCTCTATTGGAGCTGGGATGGTCTCTTTGGAATGGTCCCTCACCAGCAGAAAGCGTAGTTGGATCTCCCCCGCGGGAGACAGTCATTGACTACGTGGTGCAGGCGTCCACACCGCTAACATCGGAGCCGGTGACGGGCCTGCACCTTACCTTCCCTTCTCCTTGACTTTTCTCTAGCGGGTGTTTCGTCCTCGTCGGGTCTGGGTTGACCGTTCGGTGTCTTTTTGTTGGTCTCGGTCTGCCGGGCGCTGGGTCCCTCCGTCGCCGCTGACGGCGAAGGCTTTGAGGCCGGTGGCGAGGTCGCGCAGGCGGCGGCTCACCAGCCCATTGATCGTTCCCTCCTCGTCCGGCGTGCCAGCGCGCACCCCGGTGAGGATTTCTATCCCCTCATCTACCGTGCGCACCGGGTAAATGTGAAACTGGCCCCGTTCGACGGCAGCGATCACATCGTGTCGCAACACGAGATTGCGCACGTTGGCGGCGGGGATGAGAACTCCTTGCTGACCTGTCAAGCCCTGGATACGGCAGATATCGAAGAAGCCTTCGATCTTTTCGTTGACTCCGCCGATCGCCTGGATCTCCCCCCATTGGTTGACTGAGCCAGTGACGGCGAGGTCCTGCCGCACCGGTACTTCTGCAAGGCGAGAGAGGAGAGCGTAGAGCTCGGTGGAGGAGGCGCTATCGCCTTCTATGCCCGAGTAGGACTGCTCGAAACAGAGACTGGCGGAGAGAGTCAGCGGTTTGTCCTGGCCGTAGCGGTTGCGCAGATAGCCGGCCAGGATCAGCAGCCCTTTATCGTGAATGGAGCCGCTGAGCCGGGCTTCACGTTCGATGTTGATGATCCCAGCCTGGCCCATCGCCACACTGGCGGTGACCCGTGCTGGACGGCCGAAACTGTGATCCCCGAGCTGCAGTACCGACAAGCCGTTCACCTGGCCGATCTTGCGGCCGGTGATGTCCACCAGGATCGTCCCTTGGAGGATCAACTCACGAATCTCTTCTTCGATGCGGTTGGCGCGGAACACGCGATTATCCAACGCGGTCTGCACGTGCTGGGCCGTCACGACTTGACCGTTGTCGCGCCGTGCCCAGTAGGCCGCCTCCCGCACCAGGTCGGCGATCTCGGCATAGGAGGCCGAGACCTTGTGGCGATCCTCGGCACGCCGGGCGCCGAACTCGACCAAACGCTCGACTGCGGCTCGCTCGAAGTGGGGCAGCCCTTCTTGCTGGCAGAGTTGCGTGACCCACTGGCCGTACGCTTGCAGGTGTGTGGCGGTGAGTTCCATCGTGGGCCGGAAGTCGGCGTGTACTTTAAAAATCTCGCGGAACTCGTCGTCCAGCACGTAGAGCAGGTGGTACAGCAGCGGGCTGCCCACGACAATGACCTTGGTCTGAATGGCGATCGGCTCTGGCTTGAGCCCGCTGGTGGCGAACAGCGCGAACGGCTCGTAGGTTTCGATCTCGATACGCCCACTTTTCAGGGTGCGTTTGAGGGTCTTCCATACACCGAGCTCGGTGAGCGCATCTTCCAGGTTGAAGATCAGATACCCCCCATGGGCGCGGAGCAACGAACCGGATTTGATACGGGTGAAGTTGGTCACGATACGGCCGAAACGGTCTACGATCCGTTCGATGGTGCCAAACAGATTGAGGTACGTCGGTGAGGTTTCCACCAGGACTGGAGCTCCCTGCGTCTCCGCATTGTCGACCACGACGTTGACGTCGTACTCGACGAACGCGTCGCGGCCCGGCGCAAAGGGAGGGAGGGGCAGCGGCGAGCTCGTGGGTGGCTCTTCTTTGAAATCGTCCAGGTGATCGAGGATATAGGCTTTCACCTGGGCCAGATAGGCATCGACAGCAGGGCTGTCGAGGGCGCGGCTGATCGTTGCCAAAAAAGGCGAGAGCAGGGCATCGCCAAAACGCCTTTCGATCTGACGGACCTCCTCGGCCAGTGTCCGCATTATCTCTTGCTGCTTGGCGGTAAACGCTTCTAACTCGGCGGCGATGCTCCGCTGATGGGTCTCGATGGTTTTCCGTTCTTCCTCGCTGAGCCGCATGAACTCTTCTGGCTCGAGCGGTTTCCCGTTCACCACCGGAATCAGCAGAAAGTGACCGGCCGGTCCTGGCTGGATGAGGAGGTTTTTCTCCCGCGCATGGGCTTCGATTTCCTGGGCATAGGCTTGGATTTGGGCGGAATACTTTTCTTTCAGCTGTGCCTTTTCCTTATCGAATGCTTCTCGACGGAATGTTTTGGGCAACTCCTCGCGCAGCGTCTTGACCAGTTCGTGCATGAGCTGTTTGAATTGGCGACCCCGTCCGGCAGCCAGCGCGATCGCATGGGGCTGATCCGGGTGGGTGAAGTTATGCACATAGACCCAGTCACACGGGGTTGGCTGCTGGGCCACGCGCTGGGCGATCCAGCGCCGCAATGTCTCTAAGCGCTCGGTGCCGCTCAGGCCAGAGACAAACAGATGAAAGCCACTGCCGGGGATGCCCAGACCGAGTTCCAGGGCCATCCGCGCCCGTTCTTGACCGACGAAATCGTGACCAGGCTCGAGTTCGGCGGTGGTGCGGAACTCGGGTACGGCGGTGACCTGAAAGCGGAGCTGTTCAGCAGTCAGCTCGACCGGCGGAGCCGCCGGCTGGATGCTGCTCGTTGCAGTGGGTGTCGAAGAACTGGTGGTCTGCATCGTTGCCCCCTTCCTGTCTCGAGAGAACCAACCCGGCACAATAACGCACCCAGCGCCGTGAGGGAACTCCGCCCACCTGTAGTCCTGTTGTGTGATATGGGCAGCGACGCGGCTTGCATAGCACAGACGCGCACGCGGCAAAGAGCGCGCTCACGCCCGTCCTTTCAGCATCCCGTGCCAGTAAAGGGCCGGTAACCCGTACTTCTTCAGCAGATACATGCTGTACCGTTCTTTCGACTGGTCGAACGGAAAGGTTTCCTTGGGCTGTAAGTCATAATCGAACTCGGCAAGGATGAGACGTCCATAGCCGGTGACGAGCGGACAGGAGGTGTAGCCGTCGTACCGGGCCGAGAGAGGCTTGCCTTGCATAGTGGCGAGCAGGTTTGTCACCACAACCGGTGCCTGTTTGCGAATCGCAGCCCCAGTTTTGGACGTCGGCAGGCTGCTGGCATCGCCGAGACTGAAGACATTGGGGTAGCGCACGTGTTGCAGCGTGTATTTGTCGACCGCGACCCAGCCGGCTTCGTTCGCCAGCGGACTGCGTTTGATGCAATCAGGAGCGCTCATCGGTGGCGTCACGTGGAGCAGATCGTAAGGAAAGACCACCTGTTCATGGGTGTCGAGGCGCTCGAAGACAGCCTCTTTGCGCTCTGCGCGTACCTCGACGAGATTATGCTGATAGAAGGTCTCGATCCCTTTGCGCGCAATGACCCGGTTGAGCGCAACAGCATATTTCTTGACGGCGAAAATGCCACTGCCGGCGGAGGCGAAGATCACACGGGCACGGTCGCGTACCCCGCTGCGACGAAAGTAATCGTCCGCCAGGTACATGATCTTCTGCGGCGCTCCCCCGCATTTGATCGCCGTATTGGGCATCGTGAAAATCGCATTCCCCCCGGAGAAGTTCCTGATACACTCCCACGTGTAGGAAACGTACTCGTAGGCGTAGTTGCTACACACCCCACCCCGGCCGATCGCCTCTTTGAGTCCCTGCACTTTGTCCCAATCGATTTGGATCCCTGCTGCGACGACGAGAAAATCGTAGGAGACCCGCTTCCCTTCCCGTGTGACGACAGCGTTGTGGTCGGGATCGAATTCCGTCACCGCATCCCGCATCCAGGTGACGCCTGCAGGAATCACCGCTGCCTCCTCCCGCTCGCTGGCCTCCTTTGGGAACACACCGCCACCGACGAGGGTCCATAAGGGTTGGTAATAGTGTTTGGTGGATGGTTCGATGATGGCGAGATCGAGGTGCTTGGCGGCGCGGCGGAGCCGAGCGGCAACGGTGATGCCCGCCGTCCCGCCGCCGACGATCACCACTTGGTGACGCACGAGTGGGTGGGGTGTAACGCGCGGACGCTGAGTGTCCTGCGTGTCGGTGGTGACTTGTGCAGATGGGTGAGCGTGTGCCATATGTGCTTCTCCTCGTTGGGGGTGCTGGGAGCAGCGCCGTCGTCTAGAACATGTTTAAAGGGATTTTCAGATACGAGACGCCATTGCTCTCCGGCTCCGGCAGCTGCCCTGCACGGATGTTGACCTGCAGGGACGGGAGGATCAAGACCGGCATCTCGAGCTGCGCATCCCGTCGGGTGCGAAAGGAGACGAAGTCCTCTTTGCTGGTGCGCGCGTTGAGCTGGATATTGCTCGCCTTTTGCTCGCCAACCGTCGTTTCCCACCGCACCGGGCGTCCCCCTGGCCGATAGTCGTGGCAGAGAAACAGGCGTGTGTGGTCCGGAAAAGCGTAAAGCCGTTGGATCGAGTCGTACAGCTGGGCAGCAGATCCTCGCGGGAAGTCGCAGCGCGCGGTGCCGTAGTCGGGCGCAAAGAGGGTATCCCCGACAAAAATCGCGTCCTCGATTTGCCAGGACATGTGGGCCGGAGTATGACCTGGGGTGTGAAGGGCGGTAACGACGAAGGAGCCCACACGCAGTTCGTCACCTTCGTCTAACAGGACGTCGAACTGCCGCCCGTCGACGGGGAAATCGGGTCCGAGGTTGTAGATGTCACGGAAGATTGTTTGCACCTCGCCGACGCGACTGCCGGTCACCGTCCGCGCACCATAGCGTTCTTTGAAGAAAGGCATACCAGTCAGGTGATCCGCATGCGCGTGGGTATCGATAACGTAAGGAATCGTCAGGCGGTGGTCGTCGATGTATTTGGCCACCGCCTCTGCCGAGCGCCACGTGGTCCGGCCGCTCTTGGGATCGAAGTCACGCACGGGATCGATCACGACTCCGGTCTTGCCGTCGTGGACGACATACGTCAGGGTCGAGGTGACCTCCTCATAAAAAGATTGGATATGCACCATCATCTTCCTCCGCGCGAGCTCGGGCTCTCCCGTTTCCCTCTTGCTCGATTAGCAAAAGCAGCACCAGAATTTTAGCCCCTGCGGGGAATCGCTTCGGTTTCTTTCCGTGCCTGTCTTCTGCATGCCTGTGTTGAGGTCTCGCTGGGGAGAGGTCCCCTTCTTCTCAGAAGCGAGAAGGAACAGACGAGAAATTCGCAGAATTGAGAACTGCCCCCCTTCTTATTCTATAAGTGCTCCTGGTATGGACTTTGCCAAGGGTGGTGAGGTTCGCGTTGCGGAGAGCATCAGAATGGTCGTCAGTGCCCAGATCAGCGTCTACCCTTTGCGGCAGGAGCATCTGAGTCCTGCTGTTGACGCCGTGCTCTTGAACAGAGCATAGCCTGCGGCCTTGTAGTATGAGAAAGGTAATGGTGTCCTGGTAGGAGAAGCAGCTTTGGTCATACTCTCTTTCGTGCAAAGGAGGATACCACATGGAGGCACCCCGTGGTCCGCAAAGGGCCCCTCCTGCTGAAGCAGGGACAATGGAGCGACGCCGAACCAGTGCGACGATCTCTGTAAGGGAGAGGAGGAAACAATGCTGACGTGTCGTTTTCGATCACTTGTAGTTGCGGCCTTTGCTGGTGGTGCATTCCTGTGGCTGGCACCAGGCCAGGGATGGGCACAGCGAGAAGAGGTTGTCAAAGCGGGCAGACCGACGTATGAGCAGTACTGTGCAGTCTGCCATGGACCGACAGGCAAGGGGGATGGTGGAGCAGCAACCCTGCTGACCGTGAAACCGGCCGATCTCACGCAGTTGAGCAAGAAGAACAACGGGGTCTTTCCCTTCTGGGAGGTCTATCGGGTGATCGATGGCCGGGAGGAGGTCAAAGGACACGGGACTCGCGAGATGCCGATCTGGGGGGCAGAATTTCGGCTGCAGGCTGGGAGCGGGAGCCCGGTGACCGAGTCGCACGTGCGGGGACGCATTCTGGAACTTGTCCACTACTTAGAATCTATCCAGGAGCAATAGCGTTTCCGTGTAGTGGAAACAGGCGTGAGTGACGGTTGACTGAGCTGGCCGGTTCTCTCTGAGGAAAGAAGGAGGAAGACAGGAGTGCGAAAGAGTACACAGAGGATAATGGGTTTTGTGGTGTTGGCCTTGGTACTCGGGCAGCCCAGCCTAGGAAAGGGGCAAGACCAAGGACCCCTGTCGGAGTGGGGCAAAGACCTCTATATGCTGCGCTGCGCCTCCTGTCACGGCGAAGGAGGCAGAGGGGATGGGCCGGCTGCAGTCGCGCTCAAAAATCCACCCGCGGATCTGACGCGGCTCAGCAAGAACCATGGCGGGACCTTCCCGCGTGCGGAGGTGATGCAGTGTATCGATGGGGAGCGGCCGGTCCCAGCCCATGGCCCTCGCCACATGCCGGTCTGGGGAGAAGTGTTTCGCAGAGAGCGGTCCGATAGCGAGGCACACATGCGGATCCTGGCCCTTCCAGCGTTCATCGAGTCTCTGCAGGAGCGTTGAGTGGACACGTGAACTCTTCACAGGGACTCTCGCTCGAGAGAGTACGTGGGACATCGTCTGGTCACTTATCCGCTACGGGACACGAAGCGCTTGACAATGGCCTTCTCTGCCTCCACCGCCAAGAGCAGCCCTCCCCCGCTGGCGAGGATACGGGCCCACATCCCGCTGTCGAGCGGTGCCGTATGGAAGAAGAGATGCATCACTGGCCAGTAGGTGAACAGGACCTGCAGGACCACCACGACCGCAATCCCGGCAAGTACCATGGGGTTTCCTAACAGCCCCTGACGGTTGAGGATCGGGTCGGTCAGGGAGCGGGTGTTGAAGAGGTAGAACACCTCGAAGAAGACGAGCACATTGACCGCCACGGTCCGCGCAACCTCCAGCTCGGTCCCCAGAGACAGCTCGTAAAAGAACAGGCCGAAGGTTCCTGTCGCCATCAGCGCCGAGACGAACACGATTCTCCACACCAGGACACGATCGATGAGCGGCGCATCCGGCCGACGAGGGGGCTGTAACATCGTATCCGCCTCCACCGGCTCGAAGGCCAGGGTAACGGCCAACGCGACGGTGGTGACGAGGTTGATCCAAAGGATGTGCAAGGGCAAAACCGGCAACAGCACGCCGGCCACGATCGCGGCGATCAAGGTCAGACACTCTCCCCCGTTGGTGGGCAGAATGAAGAGCAAGGCCTTCTTCAAGTTGTTAAAGACCGTACGACCCTCCTCGACTGCACGTTCGATGCTGGCGAAATTGTCGTCCGCCAATACCATGTCGGCGGCTTCCTTGGACACCTCGGTGCCGGTGATCCCCATGGCAATCCCGATATCCGCCTGTTTCAGCGCCGGGGCGTCGTTCACCCCGTCGCCCGTCATGGCGACCACCTCGCCGTGCTGCTGGAGGGCTTGCACCAGGTGCAGTTTGTGTACGGGGGTCACCCGCGCAAAGACGTCGACGTGCGTCGCCGCTGCCGAGAAGGCGGACGCGGGCATGCGATCGATCTCCGCTCCGGTGAGCGCGTGCCCGTCTCCGATGCCGAGCTGGCGTGCGACTGCTCGGGCAGTCTCGACATGATCGCCGGTGATCATCTTTACCGTGATGCCGGCGGTGCGGCACTTTTGGACCGCCGCAATGGCTTCTGCGCGCGGCGGGTCGATCATGCCCACAAGCCCCAGGAGAGAGAATGTCGA
>JANWXO010000086.1 GCA_025057295.1 Candidatus Binatia bacterium
CCTGAGTTCTTGGAATTGCGCTTGGAGTCGCTGCTCGACCAGGGCGTCATCGAGAGGATTGGCCGGGGCCGCAGTGTTCGCTACCTGCTCTCCCGGCTGTTCTACAGATCCCTTCAGGTGCCCTGCTCTCGCAAGAGCCCGGTGAGAAAGTGATAGGCCAGGGCGTACCCCTGCGGACTCTCGCTCGCCCGCGGACCTGCCACGTTGAGCACTGCGATGGCATGGCGCTCGAGCCAGTGCCGCGTTGCACCCGGATCTGGGGACCGTGCTAAATCGACGACGTGATAGGGTTTGCCGTGGCGCTGCGCGCACTCGATCGTATAGGCCGTCCCCCCCTGCGGGACACCGACACTCAGCACGAGCGTGCCATCACTGTCTATGACGTTCTTCTCCGTGCGCTCCGCGTACGCCGCGCTGTCCGTTTCTCGTACGGGGTATTCATCGGGAATACGGCCGTCTTCCGCCAGGCGCCCCTTGGGACACCACCCGCCGCGTTCGATGCCCAAATCACGCGCGACGTCCAACGCAGCCCGGTCGACCCCAGTCTGCCCGCCAGAGACAATCTTTCTGACCCTCATGCGCCACTACTGCCCACGCGCTCATCCTGGTGGAAGAAACGACTCTTTGGCGAGGGAAATCGATGCCGAGGGAAAGACCCCCATGAAGACGGTTGCCACGGCGGCGAGCAGGATGGCGGTCACCAGGGCCGGGCGGGCAGAGAGCGCCTCGATGGTCTTTCCCCCTTCTTCGTACATGTACATGTTCACCACCACACGGATGTAGTAGTAGGCGGAGATGACGCTGTTGAGCACGCCGAGCACCGCCAGCCAGATGTAGCCTGCCTGCACCGCTGCACTGAAGATGTAGAACTTCCCAGTGAACCCCACCAGGGGCGGGACACCGGTCAGCGAGAGCATGAACACCGTCATGGCGGCGCCCAGGACCGGATAGCGGAGCCCGAGCCCGATGTAGTCGCTCACCTCTTCGTTGGGTTCGCCCTGCCGGCCGACGGCGAGGACAACCCCGAACGCCCCCAGGGTCATCACCCCGTAGGCGACCAGGTAGTACAGCAACGCCGCACCGCCCAAGTCTCTCCCGGCCACCATGGCGATCAAGAGGTAACCGGCATGGGCAATGCTGGAGTAGGCGAGCATACGTTTGATGTTGCGCTGGACGAGCGCGGTGATATTGCCCACCGTCATCGTGAGGACCGCAAGGACCCACAGGATGCCTTCCCACTCCGCATGGAGCGAGCCGAACGTGTGGAGGAAGACCCGCGCGAAGGCGGCGAAGGCGGCTGCCTTCACCCCGACCGCCATGAAGGCCGTGACCGTCGTCGGTGCCCCCTCGTACACATCCGGGGTCCAGACGTGAAACGGCGCGGCGGCCACCTTGAAGCCGAAGCCGACGATGAGCAGAGCGATGCCGACGAGGAAGAGCGACGAAACGCCACCAGTGGTGGCGGCCGTTGCGATCTTGTCCAGTTGCACGCTCCCGGTCGCGCCATAGAGGAGGGCGATGCCGTAGAGGAAAAAGCCGCTGGCAAAGGCGCCGAGCAGAAAATATTTCAGGGCCGCTTCGCTCGACTGTAGCCGGCGGATCCACATGCCGGCCAACACATAGACCGCAATCGACATCGTCTCCAGGCCGAGAAAGATCACGATGAGGTCGGTCGCGGCAGCCATCACCACCATCCCCACGGTGGCGAAGAGGAGCAGGGCGTAATACTCTCCCGGCTGAATCTCGACGGTCTCGAGGTAGTGGACGGACATGAGGATGGTCATGGCGCCCACCACACAGAAGATGACGTTGAAGAACAGGGCATACGCGTCGAGCGCCAACATGCCGTTGAAGGCGCTTTCGTTGCGTCCCCATAGCAGGACCGAAACGATACCGGCAGCGACAAAGCCGATGAATCCCAGCCACGCCAGGAGGCGCCGTTCTTCCGGTTTCATCCACAGGTCCCAAAAGAGGATGAGCAGACCGGTGACGGTCAAGATCAGTCCAGGGAGCAGCGAGAGCCAATTGACGGGAGGAGGGGTGATCATAGTGAACACTGCTCAGTCTGTAGCGGAATGGGAAACTTCCTGGATTGCGTCTCTATCGCCAGCGCGTTCCACCCCTGGGGTCGTGGGATCAGGGAGGGGACGGGCAAGCTGGATGCGGGCCAGAGTGGCTTCTACCGACTTCTCCATGCGGATCAGGAAGGGTTTCGGATACATGCCCATCACCAGCATCAGGGCGAGGAGGGGGACGAACACCGCCACTTCTCGCCGCGAGAGGTCGGTGAGTTTGGTGTTCTCTACGTGGCGTAAGGGACCAAACATCACCCGCTGGTACATCCACAGCATGTAGACCGCCCCTAGAACGACCCCCGACACGCCCAACACCCCGGCCCAGGGGTTGGCGCCGAAAGCTCCCAGCAGGATGAGGAACTCGCCGACGAACCCGTTCAGCCCCGGCAGGCCGATGGACGACAGCAGGACGACCAGGAATACCGCCGCGTAAACCGGCACCTGCTTCCACAGTCCGCCGTAGTCGCTGATGAGTCGCGTGTGGCGGCGTTCATAGATGACCCCGACCAGGAAGAACAGCGCACCGGTGGAGAGACCATGATTGAGCATCTGGTACAGCGCGCCTTCGACTCCCTCCACATTGAAGGCGAACAGGCCGAGCATGACGAAGCCCAGGTGACTGACCGAGGAGTAGGCGACCAGTTTCTTGAGGTCTGGCTGGACCATGGCCACCAGCGCGCCATAGATGATCCCGATGACCGCCAATGCCATGATAACCGGAACCGCTGCATGCGCCGCAGCGGGGAAGAGCGGCATGGCGAAACGGAGGAAGCCGTAGGTCCCCATTTTGAGCAGCACGCCGGCGAGGATCACCGATCCTCCTGTCGGTGCCTCGACATGGGCATCGGGGAGCCAGGTGTGTAGGGGGAAGAGCGGCACTTTGATAGCGAACGAGAGGGCAAAGGCGGCGAACAGCCAGATCTGTGTCTCCGGTGGGATCGTGAGCTTGTGCAGCTGCAGCAGGTCGAACGTCACCGTCCCATACTGGGCATGGTGCAGATAGGCCAGGTACAGGATGGCCACCAGCATCAGCAGGCTGCCCACCATGGTGTAGAGCAGGAATTTGAGGGCGGCGTAGATCCGCCGCGGGCCGCCCCAGATGCCGATGAGGAAAGACATGGGAATGAGCACCACTTCCCAGAACACGTAGAAGAGAAACAGGTCGAGGGCGACGAAGGTGCCGATCATGCCGGTTTCGAGCAGGAGGAAAAAGAAGAGGTACTCCTTGACGCGCTTGTGTATGTCATCCCACGACGACAGAATGACCAGCGGCATGAGCAGCGTCGTCAGCAGGACGAGAAACAGGCTGATGCCGTCGATGCCGACCGCGTACTGAATGCCGAAGTCTTCGATCCACGAGAACCGTTCGACGAATTGGAAGTCAGCCGTGTCGCTCTGGAATTCTACCAGCAGCAGCAGCGACAGCAGGAAAGTCAGCACCGTCGCGCCGAATGCGACCCGCCGGGTGATTTCTTCCTCCTCTCGCGGGATGAACAGCAGGATCAGAGCCGCACACAGCGGAATGAAAACAACGGCGCTCACCATAAGTAATACCCCAGAATGACCATCGCGCCGAGCAAGAACGATAGGGCATACACCTGTACGTTGCCCGTCTGCCACAGGCGCAGCAGCAACCCGTTCGCCGCAACCGTCTGGGCGGTGCCGTTGACCGTCCCGTCGATGATCACCGTATCCCACACGCGCCATAACCACTGCGAGGCGGCGACCACAGGTTGCACGACGAACCGGTCGTACAGCTCGTCCACGTAGTACTTGTTGAGCAGCAAGCGGTACACAGCGGCGTAGCGCTGGGCGACACGCTCGGCCATGGCGGGATCGCGCACGTACATCTGGTAGGCGAGCCCGATCCCCGCCAACCCGGCGACGGTGGGCAGATATTTGACGAGCGCCGAGACGTGCGCTGGGTGGTGTCCGCCGAAGACCGGCGCGAGAAACGGCACCAGCGTGAAGTATCCGCCGATGAACGAGAGCACCGCCAGGAGCACGAGCGGCATCGTCATGACGGTTGGAGACTCGTGGATGTGATGGGCGACCTCGTGCGGCGCACGGGTCTCGCCCCAAAACGTGACGAACAGCAGACGAAACATATAGAACGCGGTCAGACCGGCGGTGAGCGTCCCGATCAGCCAGAGCACGACAGAGCCGTGCGGGCTAGCCACCGTTTCTTCTAAGATGAGGTCTTTACTGAAAAAGCCGGAGAGCCCGGGAAACCCGGCGATCGCCAGACAGGCGACCAAGAAGGTCCCGTAGGTGATCGGCATCTTCGTTTTCAGCCCACCCATGCGACGGATATCTTGCTCGTCGCTCATGGCGTGGATGACGCTTCCTGCACCGAGGAACAGGAGTGCTTTGAAGAAGGCATGGGTCATGAGGTGAAACACCCCGGCCGAGTATGCGCCGACACCGAGCCCGAGAAACATGTAGCCGAGCTGACTCACCGTCGAATAGGCCAGCACCCGCTTGATGTCCGTCTGCACCAGGGCGATGGTGGCAGCGAAGAAGGCTGTGAGCGCTCCCACAATAGCAACCACTGCTAATGCCGTCGGAGCCATCGAGTAGAGGAAGTGCAGCCGGGCGATCATGTAGATCCCGGCGGTGACCATCGTCGCTGCGTGGATCAGGGCGCTCACCGGGGTTGGTCCGGCCATGGCGTCGGGCAGCCACACGTACAGCGGGATCTGGGCCGATTTCCCCGTCGCCCCGACGAACAGGAGGAGGCAGATAACAGTGACGGTCTCGACGGCGAGCAAGCCTGCATGGGTTTGGATTTCTGCGAACGATAACGTCCACACTCCCTTTGCGCCTAAACTCCAAAACAGCAGGAAGATCCCGAGCAGGAACCCGGCGTCGCCGATGCGGTTGACGATGAAGGCTTTTTTGCCCGCGCTGGCTTTCTCGTCGTCCGTGTACCAGAAACCGATCAGCAGGTAGGAACACAGTCCGACCCCTTCCCAGCCGACGAACAGCAACAGCAGATTGTCGCCCAGCACGAGCAGCAACATCGAGGCGGTGAAGAGGTTGAGATAAGCGAAGTAGCGCGCCACGTCTTCGTCGTGCGCCATATAACCCGTGGAGTAGACATGGATGAGGAACCCGACCCCGGTGACGATGAGGATCATCGTGGCCGAGAGGGGATCGACCCGCAGGGCAAAGTCCACCTGCAACCTGCCTGCGGTGATCCAGGTGTAGACGGTGTCGACCAGCGCCCCTCCCGGCGGCAGTTGGAGCAAGGCGGCAAACGAGAAGAAGAAGGACAGCAGCACGACCCCTGGGGAGACCAGGTTGATCGCTCGCCGCCCCACACGGGGACCAGCGAAGATATTGAAGAGGACGCCCAGGAGGGGGAAGAGCACGATGAAGCGGAGATACGAGACCGCGTGAACCGTGGCGAGCGCAGCGTGCGAATGTTCCATACCGATTTACCAGCGCAGCAAATTCAGCTCGTCGGCGTTGACCGTTTCTCTGCCGCGGAAGACCAACAGGATGATCGCCAGCCCCACCGCGGCTTCGGCTGCCGCGACCGCCATGACAAAGAAGACGATCAACTGCCCGTCGAGCGAGCCGAGATGGCGGGCGAGCGCGACAAACGAGAGGTTGACGGCGTTGAGCATGAGTTCGATCGCCATGAAGATGATAATGGTGTTGCGCCGCAGCAGCACTCCCATCACACCGATAGTGAACAGCACCCCACTGAGAACGAGATGATAACTGATCGGAACCATACTTATCCTTGGCGTTTCGCCAACACCACCGCCCCGACCATCGCAACCAACAGGAGGATGGAGGTGATTTCGAACGGGAGCAGAAAATCGGTAAACAACCGCTCGCTCAGCGCCTGCACCGTACCGAATCCGGCAGGGAGCGCCTGCTCGGGAGTGTCACCGGTCGGAAGACGGCGGAGGAGCAGGAACAGCTCGAGCACGAGGATTCCCCCGCCGATGAGCGCCGCACGGCGTAACCCTCTCCGTTGCTGCTCCCGCGGCTCTGTCTGCAGGTTCAGCAACATGATCACGAACAAGAAGAGCACCATGATGGCGCCGGCATAGACGATGATCTGCAGGGCTGCGACCATGTGGGCATCGAGGAACAAGAAGTAGACGGCCAGCAGAAACAGCGTCATGACTAAAAACAGCGCGCTGTAGACCGGACTGGGATGCACGACCACCATCGTCGCGACGACGATCAACGGCAGAGCAAGGGCGAAAAAAGTGACATGGTCCATACGTGCCTTCGCGTATTAGAAGAGGAGAAGCAGCAGGGCCGTCAGCATCACATTTGCCAGCGAGAGCGGGATCAATCCTTTCCAGCCGAGGTTCATCAACTGGTCGTAGCGGAAGCGGGGGAGGGTCCAACGGATCATGATTTGCAGCCAGCAGAAGAAGAGCACTTTGAGGGTAAAGGCGCCGACCTGCAGCAGCGCCACGACCAAGGACGGCAGGGGGATGACGGTGCCCCAGGGGAAATGGAACCCGTCGCGCAAAAGGAATGGCACCTGCCAGCCGCCGAAGAACAAGGTGGTGACCAGTCCGGCGACGATGATCACTTCGATGAAATCGACCAGCATGAAGGTTGCCTGCTTGGCGCCGGAATACTCGGTGAAGTAACCGGAAATGAGTTCGGATTCGGCTTCCGGCAGGTCGAACGGGACCCGCTTGCTCTCCGCGATCCCGGCTGCCATGAAGATCAAAAACGCCACCGGTTGGTACAGGATCCCCCAGGCAGGGATCCATCCCCCGATGAGCTGGCCCTGGGCGCGGGCGATCTCCTGCAGATTGAGCGAGCCGAAGGTCATGACCACGGCGACGAGCGACAGCCCCATGGGAATCTCGTACGAGATCATTTGCGCCGACCCGCGAATCCCGCCCAGCAGCGCCCAGCGATTATTCGAGGCCCACCCTCCGAGCACGACGCCGTACACCCCCAGAGAGACCATCGCCAGGATGTAGAGCAGTCCGACATTCAAGTCGGCCGCTTGCAGGGGGATGACGCGCTCGCCGATGATCAGCACGTCGCCGAAGGGAATCACGATGAAAGTCATCAGCACCGGCACGAGCGCAATGATCGGCGCCAGGGTGTGTAACAGTTTGTCCGCTCCGTGCGGAACGAAGTTTTCTTTGGTGAACAACTTGATGGGGTCGGCGATCAGGGTATTCACGATCCCGAGGTTGAAGGGAAGCCGACCGAAGATCGCCGCTCGATTGGCGCCAATGCGGTCTTGCAGCACCGCGCTGCCTTTCCGCTCCACCCACAGCAGCAGTCCCCCCAGGTTGAGGACCATGAGCAGGACCATCACCGTCAACGCAAACGTAATAGCAAAATCCACCATACACCGTCCGACCTATGCAGGGAGCATACGCAGTCCGCTGCTGACGACATCGTGGGAGCGATACCGCGCTGCCCCTATGCCTGTTTGGCCAGCTCCTCGACCAGTTGCGTCACCCTCTCGGGTGTCAGGTTTTCGTAATAATCCCCAGTGTTCAACTGCAATACCGGTGCGGTCCCGCAGGATCCCAAGCATTCCACCTCGCTCAGAGAAAATTTCCCATCGGGTGTGGTCTCGCCTAGCTTGATGCCCAACTTTTGCTCCAAGCACTCGACGATCTGCTGCGCTCCTACCAGGGTGCACGAGAGGTTGGTGCACACCTGGAGGTGGAATTTCCCCTTCGGCTCTTTATCGAACATGGTGTAGAAGGACGCGACCGCAGCCACGTAAGCCGGCGAGAGATCCAGCAGCTGCGCGATGTACTCCATCACCTCTGGACTGAGATAGCCGAACTCTTCCTGCGCCAGCCAAAAAGTCGGGAGGAGCGCCGCCCGTTTGGTGGGGTAATGCGTCAGCACCTCTTCAAATTGTCGATAGGTTTCTTGAGAAAATTGTACTGCCATAGTGCAAGAAGGTCTCTTCAGAGCAGGCGGCCACGCTGCCGCTCTCTCATCCCTGTTCTCCAACCAGACCTAGCGATCGCACTCCCCACCGATCATGTTGATCATCCCGAAGGTGGTAATGATGTCTGACACCAGATAGCCTTTCAGCATCTCACCCAGTGCGGCCATGCCGAAGAAACAGGGAGGCCGGACGCGGACGCGGTAGGGTCTGCCGCTGCCGTCGCTCACGAGGTAGAAGCCGAGTTCGCCATTGGCTCCCTCTACCGGCACGTAGACCTCACCCGGAGGAATTTTGACCCCTTCGATGACGAGCTTGAAGTGATTCATCAACCCTTCGATATTGCCGTAGACGTCTTTCTTGGCGGGCAGAGAAATGCGAGGGTCATCGACGCGGATCGGTCCTGGCGGGAGCTGGCCGAGGGCCTGCTCGACGATCCGCATGCTTTGCTGCATCTCTTCGAACCGCACGGTGAAACGGTCGTAATTATCACCCTGGGTGCCGGTCGGAACGTCGAAATCGACCCGGTCATAAAACAAGTAGGGCTGGGCCTTGCGCACGTCGTAGGGGACCCCCGTGGCCCGCAGTAAGGGGCCGGTGACCCCGTAGGAAATCGCGTCTTCTTTGGAAATCACCCCAACTCCGGACATGCGATCGATAAAGATCCGATTTCTGGATAACAATTTGTCGCAGTCGGCGAGAATCTGCCGTACGCTGTGAAAAGCGTCCTTCACCATGTCGGCGAAACCGTGCGGGAGATCGTGGGTGACGCCGCCGACCCGCGTGTAGCTGACGGTCAGGCGCGCTCCGGTCACTGCCGCGACCAAATCGTACAAGGTCTCCCGTGCCTCGAGCATGTAAAAGCCGACGGAAATGGCCCCCGCTTCGGTCGCGGCCATCCCGAGACACGTGAGGTGATCGGTAATGCGCGAGATCTCGCTCATGATCATGCGGATGTACTGACATCGCTCGGGCACCTGCAGTTCGAGGAGTTTCTCTGCCGCCAGCGCAAACGCGACGTTGTTGATCAGCGGCGATGCGTAATTGAGGCGGTCGGTATACGGCACCACGTGATTCCAGGTGCGTTGCTCGCACATCTTCTCGAATCCACGATGCAGGTAGCCGATCTCGACATCGCAGGCGAGGATCTTTTCGCCGTCGAGCTTGAGATTGAATTTAATCGTGCCATGGGTTGCTGGATGTGAAGGCCCCATTTGCAGGGTCATCACTTCCGTGGCTGGATCGTGTGCTTCGTCACGCAACGGCTGAGCGATTTCTGTCATATCTATTTTTTGTCCCAAGGGTTGGCAATAGGATCGCGTTCTTCCACCAAAGGCTGTCGTTTGTTCACTGGATAATCCTTCCGCAGCGGGTGGCCACGGAATTCTTCGTACATCAAGATCCGTCGGAGATCGGGGTGGTGAGTGAAGCGGATGCCGAACATATCCCAGACCTCCCGCTCCAGCCAGTTGGCACCTTTCCACAGGGAGGATACCGAAGGAACGGTTGCGTCGTCTTCCGGCACGCGGATTTTGACGCGCAAGCGGTGGTTCAAGGAGAGCGAATAGAGATGATACACGACCTCGAAGCGAGGCTCACGCCCGAGAAAATCGACCGCCGTCAGATCGATGAGCATATTGAAGGCGAATGCAGGGTCATCGCGGAGCGTCTGGAAAACCTCTCTCGCATCGTCACGGCGGATGACCACCGTCTCGTTGCCGTGCAGAGTGTAGCTTTCTAACACTTTGTTTGGAAAAGCAGCCGCAACTTTCGCAGCCAGTCCAGTATCAGCCATCGAATCTCCGCCAGACCTCCTGCGTATGCTCTCTCCCTCCAATAGCGGAGTGCAGCAACGTGAAGCGCATCGCCCCCCTCTGTCTCTCACGCCGGCTCGAGAGCTCCTTTCTTGATGATATACACCAGGCCGACGGCTAGGATCAGCACGAAGACCAGCATTTCGATGAAGCCAAAAAGGCCCAGCTGGCGAAAGACCACAGCCCACGGGTAGAGAAAGACGACTTCGATGTCGAAGATAATGAAGAGGATGGCGGCTAAGTAGAACTTCACCGAAAATCTCCCCCAGGCTGAACCACTGGGGGGATTGCCGCATTCAAACGGTTCCTCCTTGACCGGAGCGTGTTTCTGAGGGCCGAGAATGGCGCTCGCAAACACCATTGCTGTGGCGATGAGCCCTCCCAGAATCAGCGCGATCAGGACCGGGACGTACTGCTCCATAGCGATGCTCTTCTCACCCCTCGCGCGGCCGAGCCACTGGAACCGCTAACAGAGGGGCGCCAGGGTGTCAACGACCCTCGCTGGCACGTCGGATATCGCGGCTCGCTGGAGGCGTGTAGCAGCGCTGTCTGGTAGGGGAGCAGCCTCGCGCCCTGGAGCGTGGCGGGCGATGCGCTGAGCTGGTGAACGAGCGGGAGACGACATGAGCTTCCTTGCGAGAGGGAGGCGGAGATGTTACAAAACTTCCCATCGAGCGAGAAGGCGATACAGTGCAACCTGGCTGTCCCCTTTGCGGCGACGTCTAGGGCGTTCCCTTAGGAGAGGTGCCAGAGTGGACGATTGGGCACGACTGGAAATCGTGTGTGCCCCTAACCCGGGTACCGGGGGTTCGAATCCCCCCCTCTCCGTCAGTGGCGATAGCTAGGTCCTGCGCAAGGGAAGTCGGGAACCCCGCCAGGTCCGGAAGGAAGCAACGGTACCGATCTCACCCCTGTGCCGTAGGGAAGCCTAGCTATCACCAGTGACGATCCGAGAGGGCCGGGCAGCAACAGAGCGAGAAAAACTCCTGAGCGACGATGAGCTATCTTGTCCTTGCGCGCAAATGGCGTCCGCAGGTCTTCGATGCCGTCATTGGCCAGGAACATGTCACGCGCACCCTTCGCAACGCGATTAGCAGCAATCGGGTTGCGCATGCGTTCCTCTTCACTGGGCCGCGCGGGGTAGGCAAAACAACCACTGCACGCCTCCTTGCCAAAGCGCTCAATTGTGAACGAGGTCCTACCCCTGATCCCTGTAACGCCTGCCAGCACTGTAGAGAGATCGCGGCTGGGAATGCGCTCGATGTGCTGGAAATCGACGGCGCGTCCCATACCGGAGTTGATCACGTGCGCGATCTGACCGACGGCGTGCAATACCGTCCGGTCAAAAGCCGCTTCCGCATCATTATCATCGATGAAGTCCACATGCTGTCCAATGCGGCCTTCAATGCGTTGCTGAAGACACTGGAGGAGCCCCCGGCCCACGTGAAGTTCATTTTCGCCACCACCGAGGCCCACAAAATCCCGCAAACGATCGTGTCACGCTGTCAGCGCTACGACTTCAAACGGATTCCGCTCCGTGCTCTGATTCAGCACCTGCGTCTTCTTGCCGCCCATGAAGGCTTCACCGTTGACGAGGCCGGTCTCGCCCTCCTCGCCCGTGAAGCCGATGGCAGTCTACGCGATGCCGCGTCACTGCTTGACCAGGTCGTTACCTGGAGTGATGGGGTCCTCAACGAGCAGACAGTAAAAGAGGCGTTGGGGGTTGCTGACCGTCAGGCCCTGTTTCGCATTGTCGATGCGATCCTGAGCAACAACCCGGCTCTGGCGCTGCAGCTTGCAGGCGATCTCTACCACTACGGCTACGATCCACGTCGTCTCTGTCATGACTTGCTAGAGCATTTTCGTCATTTGGTGGTTGCGAAGATTAGTGCCGACCCCGCGCTGTTGGCCGATCTCCCGGATCATGAGATTGCGACCGTGCGGCAGCAGGCGAGTGCTCGCTCGCTGGAGGACCTGCAACGGCTTTTTACCCTCATGCTCCATGCAGAAGAAGACATCGGGAAGACCGCCTATACGCAACTCGCCATCGAGATGACGCTCGTCAAGCTTGCTAGCCAGCCGCCTCTCCTTCCTCTCGATCAAGCGCTGGAAAAACTCGATGCGCTGCAGCGGCAGCTGCTGAGCAGTCCGCCCCCTGCGCCCCTCGACGTTGTTCCCTCTCCTGCTCTTTCTCGTTCTTCCCCCTCCTCAGGAGGCACGGAGGGGCCGCCATCCTCACGGCCTTCGGTCGAGCGAGGGGAGCGAGCAGCCCCCTCGCCGCAGCCACCTGTCCCGGGACCCGAACCTGCCCAGGCTGAGCAGCACAGCGAATGGGATCGCTTTCTCACGGCCGTGCGCAAGGAAAAGCTGTCCTTGTTCTTTACGCTGAAGTCTGCCGGTCGCTTTCTCGGGGTGACGGCGACCACGCTCCACATCGGAGTTGACAAAGAGCCCTATTTCAAGGAGTTGACAAGGAGCGAGAATCAGCGCTTGCTGGGGGCGGTTGCACGGCGGTTTTTTGGCCGCGACCTCACGGTCCAAGTCAGCAAAGGCAGCTCGACGGTCCCTCCCTCAGGAGGGCAAACTGAGGTAGAATCCTCCGTAGGAGGACAGGTGGGGGAGGAGGATCCGTTGGTGAAAACGGTTCTCGAGATCCTCGGTGGAGAAGTACAAGC
>JANWXO010000087.1 GCA_025057295.1 Candidatus Binatia bacterium
CCTTCTCGCCCTTGGTAGCGCCGAGCGGGCGCACCTCCTTCTCTTCGATGGCACGGAGGAGCTTGGTCTGCAGCAGGAGCGGCAGTTCGCCCACCTCATCCAGGAACAGCGTACCGCCGTGCGCTTCGACAAAGAGCCCCTTCTTATCCTTGCGGGCATCGGTAAACGCCCCCCGCACGTAGCCGAACAGCTCGCTTTCCAACAACTGCTCCGGAATGGCCGCACAGTTGACCGGGACGAAGGGACCGTGTTTCCGGCCACTGTGATAATGTAAGGTACGGGCAAGCAGGTCTTTGCCGGTCCCGCTCTCGCCGGTAAGCAAAATGTTGACCTGGCTGTCTTTGACCCGTTCGATGAGCTCGAAGACCTGCTGCATGGCGGCACTCTTGCCCAGAATCCGGTCGAAATGATAGTGCGCTTCCACTTCTCGACGCAGCCGCCGGACCTCGGTGCGCAGGTGCTTCTCCTCCAGCGCACGCTCCACAAGCAGGAGCAAGTCGCTGTTCTTAAACGGCTTGGTCAAGTAGTAAAAAGCCCCCAAGCGCATCGCCTCGACAGCGCTCTCGATCGTGCCGAACGCAGTGATCATCACCACCGCCAAGTCCGGATCCCGCTGCTTGGCGGTCCGGAGCACCTCCATCCCCTGCAGACCATCCATCACCAGATCGGTAATGAGCAGATCCGGGCTTGCCGTGTCGAGCGCTGCCAGCGCGTCCGCCCCGGACTGATACGCCTCGGCCACATAACCTTCATCCTGTAGCAGGTCAACCAAAAAGGCCCCCATCTCGCGATCATCGTCCAGGACAATAATACGGGCGCGCTCTCGGGGTGCTTTAGCGGTCATAACCGTCCTCTTTTGCTGCAGATGGAGGTACAGCTTCCTCTACACGTGCTTTCGGCCGGTGAACTGTTTGCGAGCGGAGGGTCGGCACCGCAACGATGAAGCGCGTCCCATGCCCAGGTTGGCTCTCGACCCGTATGTCTCCACGGTGATTGCGCACGATCTCGCGGCTGATCGCCAACCCAAGACCACTTCCACCTGCGGCACTCTTGGTGGTGAAGAACGGCTCGAAGAGATGCGGCAAATCTTCCGGTCGGATCCCGGGTCCGGTATCGGCAACGACCAGTTCAACCGCTTCCTGTCCGATCCCATCACCGTTCGGCTGCAGGCGGGTTTCGATCGATACACGGCCAGCCGTCCCGACCGCCTGCAGAGCGTTGACGCTGAGGTTCAGCAACACCTGCTGCAACTGGTCAGGATCCCCCCAAATGGGAGGGAGATCCTCCGCCAGGAAGAGCGTCACCTGGACTTCAGGGGTATGACTCCGCTCGCCAATAACCTCCCACACGCGCCGTACGATTTCATTGAGCTGAAGGAGGCGCATCTGCGGCTCCGGCCGGCGTGCCAAGGTCAGCAGTTGGCGGATGAAACTCGTGATACGCTCGATTTGCGAAATAATGATACACAACAGATCTTTTTCTTTTTCCTGTAACGTCCCACGTTGCAAGAGCTGTTCCGCCCGTCCCTGTATCACGTTTAGTGGGGTCCCGATCTCATGCGCGATGCGCGACGCCAATTGACCGATGGCGGCGAGTTTTTCCGAGTGGCGCAGCGCGCGCTCGAGGCGCAACTTCTCTTCGCTCTCGGCCATGAGCGCACCGCGTGCCGCCTCGAGCTGCGCACACATGCGATCGAACTCGTGGGCCAGTTGCCCAATTTCGTCTGCGCGGGACAACTGCAACCGTTGGCTAAAGTCCCCTCGTCCGATCGCTTCCAGGCGGCGGGCGAACGCCCGCAGAGGGACGGTCACGCTCTGGCGAATCGTGACCGAGACGATCACCGCTAGCACCGCAAGCAGTATGAGGGTGGTCAACAGTGACTGCACCGCGCGGCTGCGAAACTCACGGGTAAAGAAGGGAAAATCTTCTACGATGAGAAATGCCGCTACCCCCTCCCCCTGCGTATTCACAACCGGCTCGACCCGGTAATAGCGCTGGGCGTTTCCTTCGTGAAAGACCCCTTCGACCGGAGTCCGGCTCTCGATCACCGTCCGCACGTCTACAGCCGGCAACTGCCGTTCGCGCAAGGAAGCAGAGAGCGTGATCACTTGACCCTGACGATCGTAAAAGACCAAACCGAGGATGTTCTCAAAGCCACTAATCCCTGCCGCCAGTTGCGCAAAGTACCGTTCAGGTGCGTCATCCCCAGCCACCGCCAAGGTGGCACGAATGGTCCGGCTGATCGCTGCGACCTCGCCACGCAGGTGGTCGAGCAGGGTCATGCGTGTGCGCGAGAGACTCAAATAACTATCGAGCCCCGACACAGCGAGCACGCCGATCAGCAGATACCACGTCAATCTGTTGCCGAGACTCCTCGTCATTGGGGCAAAATGCTACTCGTCCGCCTCGATAGTCCCACATTACCCCACCAAATCCTGCCTTTTTGCTTTTATCGCGAATGCCCGTGGAGGGAAAGGATGGCCCAAACTTTGCTCTGCCTCCCCTCAGAGGGAACATGAACCCTACCCGATTGTTTGGAGCACTGACGCTGGCTGCCGGGTCTAGCCTGCTGCTCAGCGAGCCACTCATCGGTCGGGACCTCTTCTGTGAACTGACCGGCACGAGCATCTCCCAGCTCCGCCTGGTCTGTATTGCCGCTATCCTGCTCGGCGCGCTCGCGGTCGGCGTCGGGATACGAGAGCAACATGAGCGCACGGACTGAAGGAGGAGCGCGAGAGATGCGACGGATTATCGGGTCACTGATCCCCAGCGCGATGATCCCGCTCGGTGCCTCTGTCCTGCTCATCACAAGTCCTGGCGAGCAGGTCATCCTGCCCAGCGATCATGCGCTGCCGAAGGATCTGGCACTCGTGTGCGGTCTGCTAGGGCTCGGCGGCAGCCCGATCGTCATGCTGAGTGCCCTGACCCACACCAGACGCAGAGTCCAGTGAAACAGGAGGCAGAAGTATGCGCATTCCTTATATCATCGCCGCGGTCATCTTCGTCATCGGCATCGGGCTCCTGATCTTTGGGACCACCGGGACCGAGGAGGTCACCCTGTTCGGGTTGACCATCCACCCGCGCCTGGCCAAAGGAGTGGGTATCATTACCATGATCTTCAGCGCCATCGCCCTCCTCGCCGCCTTTGGCCACTCCCAACCGCCCACCCAGACGGAACGGAGAGGGTAAGCAGAGAGAAGGAGCCTCTATGGTGCTGATCAAGTCGCTCAGTGGGGTCGTCATCTTCTCTTTCGCCCTGTATCTGTTTCTGGCTGGTCCGGTCCAGCGAGAGGCTACGCTTGCCCTCATTGGGGCAAGCCTCGATTCCCGCGCCATCACCGGCCTCAGTATCGTCGGGATGGTGTTCGGTATCGCGTTCACGCTACGAACCCTCTTCGACTCTCTCCTGAATCGATCGAACGTGTCGTGAGGTCTGCTTCCCCTCACCGGGAGAGCCAGTAGGCGGGACTTGTGCTTCCACATCAACCCGCTGCTAGCGGGGAGAGGACTTCTTCTCTTCGGGAAGAGACGGTTTCCAGAGTGCAAGCGCTGCGCGCGACAGGAAGACTCGCAGCAGGAACCCTGCGCCGAGGGCGCACAGCAGGAGCCCCCAGGCGAGGTGCCCGAGACTTCTCACCGCTGCCAGCCCGGTTTCGATCTCATCTCCGCAGGCATATGCAAGGGTAAAAAGAAAGGGAACATACACAACCACGGAGAGGAAGCTCACGCGCGCATAGGTAGCAGGCTGCATGCCATGCATTCCTACGAAGAGATGCGCAGGCAGACGGATGCCGGGAACGAAACGGCTCCAAAACAGCGCCCAGATGCCATACCGCTCCATGAATCTCCCAACCAGCGCACCCCACCGACCGCTGCCGAGAACGGTCAGCACGCGTTCAAGTCGCGCGTTCCCCACCCGCCGGCCCAGCCAGAAGGCAAAGAAATCGCCCAGGAACACGCCGACGCTGGTTACCCCGAGCACGGCCGCGAGCTGCACTTCGCCGGCATAGTACAAATATCCAGCGGTCACCAGGGCGATCTCTTCCGCGAATGGGATCACCCAAATACCGAGCGTGAGCAACAGAAAGATCGTCACGTACGGGGAAAAATCCGGCAGGAAGAGGAAAACATCGCTCCGAACGGTCACCTCATCACCTCCACATCCCATCTTTCGCCGAGGAGACAGGGAGAAACTCGACGGCCAGTTTCTCCGAGCAAGGAGCATACCATCAATAGTGCCGCTCTACGCGGGGGCGTATTCGAGCGCATCGAGTTGGATCCCCCGTAGACTCTCTCCACGGCGTCCGGTACGTAAAAAGGAAAGTCAGTATCCGTGTGAGAGGAGAGGTGTCTTTTTTCTCGTCCCGCTGGGTGCAACTCAGTATAAGCGGTGGATTGCTCGCTCTTCTCCTCTGGTCGGTCGACCTGCAGCACCTCTTCCGGCAGTTGCTCACCGCACGTGCCGATTGGGTTGTGGTGGCATTTCTGGGCTATGTCGCAGGGCAAGTGTTGAGTGCCTATAAATGGCGACTGCTGGCCCAGCCGCTGGGGTTTCGGCAGCCGTTCCGCCATTTTCTCGTCTCTTACTTCGCCGGTATGTATTTGAACCTCTTCTCTCTCAGCACCCTCTTGGGCGATATGGGTCGTGGCCTCTTGTTGGTGACGCACCGCGGCGAACTCGGCTCTGCACTGCAGTCGGTCGTCGCAGACCGCGCGAGTGGCGCTGTCATGCTGCTGTGGGTGGGAACGGCAGGCTTTCTCCTCTATGGGTCCGTCGCACTACCGGCCGGTGTCTCCTATGGGATGCTTCTCCTCACCCTCTGCACTGCCATCGGGTGGCGGATCCTCCCTGCAGTCCTGCGGTGGCACGGTCTCCCACTTCGGCGCGGGTGGGATTGGCTTTCCCACCTGGTCATGCCCTATCTGCAGGAGGGACGTGTCGTGCGACGGGCTTGTGCCCTGGCGCTCGTTCTCCACCTCTCCCAAATTGGCCTGCAGGCGCTGCTCGCCCATGCATTGGGACTGGCCATTCCTTTTGGATACCTCTTGGCGATCGTGCCTGTGATTACCCTGCTCAGTTTTCTGCCATTGAGCTTCAGTGGAGTCGGCATCCGAGAGGGGGGATACGTCCTGTTTCTGGCTCCGGTAGGGATCGGCACCGAAGACGCGCTGGCCCTGAGTCTGCTCTGGACGAGCATCATGTTCGCGGCCGGTGTCGTGGGTGGAATCTGTCTGCTCGTCTCGCCACCGATACGCACCGCACTCCGGTCGCAAAACACGCGACACTGGCAGTACGCCGAGAGAGATCACCCGCCCGGACCATGAAGCTGTGCAGGCCCAGGCGAGGCTACAATCGATCACACCAGTCTACTGTGGGACGCGCGCCGGGACAGCCAGGCACCCTCATAGCCATCGCGGCCTAGTCTCTGTAATTTTCGTAAAACACATAGTTCGTCGAGTAATCGCTGATCTCGAAGTAGATCCGCTTTTCGCCGGTGTCGACGCGAAAATTGAGATTTTCGTCGACATACCCATACCCGAAACGGTACGGACGCGGCAGCGCATCGTCGGTTCCCATGGCAGTACTCAACTTGTCGATTTTGATCAGCCGCATCACCAGCTTCTCGCCAGCGTAGACATCGAGCACCCCGTTTGTCCCTGTCCAGTTCCGCAGGGAACGGCCGAGCTGATTCTGCCGTTCCTGCGTGCAGCTGACACTGAACAGAGAGAGCACGATCGCCAGGACCCCGAGGAAACGGATAGACTGCATAACTGTCCTCCTTACCAGATGAAGAGTGAGTACCACGCATATTGCAGTAAACGCATCGTGGACCGCACTGGCAAGATCCCTTCATGGTGGGCCGAGATAGAAAGGAGTGGAGCAGGCAGTGGGTGTTTCCGGCAAGGGGCCATTCCCCGTCTGTTTGGAGAGGAGGATAGAAGTGAGCTTGCAGTCCCAGCAGGTCTCAGGCTAGTATCCAGCGCAGGGAGGAGCATGCGCGTCCACTACTTGCAACACGTGCCGTTTGAAGGACTCGGTTACATCGCCCCATGGCTGCAAGCGCGGGGATACGAAATAACGGGGACACGCTTTTTTGCATCAGCCACGCTCCCTGAGGTGCACGACTTGGATCTGCTCATTATCATGGGCGGTCCGATGAGCGCCAATGACGAGGAGCTGCCGTGGCTGCGGCCAGAAAAGCTGTTCATCCGTCGCTGCATCGAGGCAGGAAAAGCGGTCTTGGGGATCTGCCTCGGAGCGCAACTCATCGCCAGCGCCCTGGGCGCCCGCGTGTATCGCAATCCCGAGAAGGAAATCGGCTGGTTCCCGGTGCACGGGGTGTCCTCGCACGGTCGCTCGCTCTTTCGTGTCCCGCCCCTCTTTACCGCGTTCCACTGGCACGGTGACACGTTCGATCTGCCGCCTGGCGCGGTGCGGCTCGCCAGGAGCGAGGCGTGCGAGAACCAAGCGTTCCAACTGGGCCGCTCGGTCATCGGGCTCCAGTTCCACCTGGAGATGACACCAGCATCGACGCAGGAGATCATCGCGCACTGTCGCGCAGAGCTGTCGCCGGCACGCTACGTGCAGTCCGAAGCCGCTATCCTAGCAGCATCGCCTGAGACGTACCGGGAGACAAACGACCTCATGGCCCAGCTGCTCTCCTTTCTGACAACTACAAGGAGCGGACAAGAATAGCGGCCTCGTATACCGGCCGTGCCCCCCACGATGCTGGGCGTCGGTCACCTCACCCTGGCCTGTCGCGTCTCTGCCCCTGGAGGACTTCATGGAGCACGACGCCCGTCTCTCCGACTCCTCCCGCCGCCTCGCGCCGGAGGCCACCTGAGTCGATGCATTGCCTTGCATTTATTCTGAGTGCGGCAGCGTGAGACACAGAAAATTCTTTCCCGTGTCACGATCGTGTAACATCGCTTTGCTCTATTGTTCGCTCTATTTTCGCGCAAGGAAATAAGAAAGCATGAAACAACTCTCTTTTCTCGACCGCTTTCTCACTCTGTGGATTTTTCTCGCCATGGCCCTCGGTGTCGCCGTCGGGTATTTCACTCCCGGGGTCGAGTCCTTGATGAACCGTTTTCAGGTGGGAACGACCAACATCCCTATCGCGATCGGCCTCATTCTGATGATGTATCCGCCCCTGGCGAAGGTGCGCTACGAAGATCTCGGGCAGGTGTTTCGCAACTGGCGTGTGCTGGGGCTCTCGCTGGTACAGAACTGGATCATCGGCCCCATTCTCATGTTCGTCCTCGCCCTGGTGTTTCTGCGGGACTACCCGGAGTACATGGTCGGCCTGATTCTGGTCGGCTTGGCGCGCTGCATCGCCATGGTCATCGTCTGGAACGAGCTGGCGCGGGGAGATACGGAGTACTGCGCCGGCTTGGTGGCGTTCAATAGCGTCTTCCAGGTGGTGTTTTACAGCCTCTACGCGTGGGTTTTCATCACTGTCCTGCCTCCCCTGTTTGGGCTGCACGGCAGCGTTGTCGATATCAGTATCGGGCAAATTGCCGAAAGCGTGGCGATCTACCTCGGGATTCCCTTCCTGGGAGGGATGGTCACCCGGTTCGTCCTGGTGCGAGCCAAAGGCAGGGCATGGTACCACACCATCTTCATCCCCCGCATCAGTCCGATCACCTTGATCGCGCTGCTCTTTACCATCGTGGTCATGTTCAGCCTCAAAGGCAACCTGATCGTTCAGCTCCCGTTCGACGTGATCCGCATTGCGATTCCCCTCTTTTTCTACTTCGTGGCGATGTTCCTGGTGAGCTTTTACATGGGCCGCAGAGTCGGCGCGGACTACTCGCAAACGGCGACGCTTTCCTTCACGGCCGCGAGTAACAACTTCGAATTAGCCATCGCCGTGGCGGTAGCGGTCTTTGGCATCAACTCCGGTGCAGCCTTCGCCGCTGTGATCGGGCCGCTGGTAGAAGTACCGGTTCTGATCGGCCTCGTGAACGTCGCTTTGTGGTTCCAACGTCAGTACTTTGCGGTCAGCGCGGCCCCTTCCCCCGTGCGTTCCTGACGAGCAGCAACATATTTTGAGCGCCGTGCGTCACCGAAGCTGCTGCACTTCTGTGCGTACCACGGGGAGTCTCGCTTGGTTCCACGCCGTCATCCCACCAGCAAGCACTCTCACGGCAGGAAATCCTTTCCTCTGCAGCAGCTCTGCCGCTCTGACCGAGCGGGTCTCTGTATTTCAGACGGTGACGAGCAGCCGTGTCCGGTGGGGCTGAAGCTCATCAAGCTTTTTGTCCAACTCGGCCAAAGGGACAAGAACCGCCTCGGTGATATGGCCCCGCTCCCCCGTGAACTCGTCAGGATTGCGGACGTCGAGCACCAAGGGAGGGTCTTGCTGAGAGAGCAGCACCTGGAGTTGTTGCGGAGAGATCTTCGCCGGCCGCCGCCAGCGCCGGACGAGCGAGGGAAGCAGGACAACGGTAGCGAGGAGGGCGAGCGCGAGGAGTCCTTTCCGGACGAGGTCGGGACCGCCGCTCACGGCCTCGCGGCCGGCGTCTCCCAGGTAGGCGTAGGCCAGGGCACCCGGCGCCATGGTGAGAAACGAGGTCACAGCAAAAGTCCGAACCGACAGGCGCGTGAGCCCCAGTGCATAGTTGAGTAGGTTGAAGGGAAAGAGAGGAACGAGGCGAACAAAGGCGACAAAGCGCCAGCCTTCTCTTTCTACCCCTTCTTTGATTTCCTGCAGACGTCCTGACACGCAGCGCTCGACCCATTCTGCAGCCAGGTACCGAGCGATCAGGAATGCGAGAGTGGCGCCCACCGTGGCGCCAGTGAGGCTCAAGAGCGCGCCACTGATTGGCCCAAAGAGCGCCCCACCGGCCAGGGTGAGCACCGACCCCGGAAGAAAAAGCACAGGGGCGAGGACGTAGATCCCCACAAAGACAGCCGGTCCCCACAAGCCGCTCTGTTCTACCCAGCTCGTGACTGCCGCAGTCGTGAGCTGGTCACGGAAAAGCCAGGCCAGCACGCTGCCGGCGGCAAGACACCCAAACACCACGATACGCAGTACGTGAGCTTTCATTAGACCAACGCTCTCCTCACCCGCTCGTTGCTCGCGCTCCCGCAAACGTGTAAGGACCGGCACCGCCATGAAAGGGCAACAGCAAGAGCTGTCCGAGATTGAGCGGGCTGCGGTAGTCGCTCAGGCCAATCTCCATTCCCAGCTGCCCGCCTGCGGGGTGGGCGCGGTACGTCCCGCAGAGTCGGTCCCACCAAGACACCGAGAAACCGAAGTTCGAGTTGGTCTCGACCACCTGTGTCGAGTGGTGGATGCGGTGCATGTCCGGAGTGACGATGACCCAACGCAGCCAGCGATCGATGTATTCAGGAATGGTCACGTTGCCGTGGTTAAAAATGGAGGCGGCATTGAGGATCACCTCGAAGGCGACCACCGCCCAGGGCACCGCGCCGAGCACGATGACCACGGCGACCTTCAGGCCGAGGGAAAGGAAGATCTCGAGCGGATGGAAGCGCAGGCCGGTGGTCGCGTCGAAACCGAGATCGGCATGATGGACGCGGTGCAGCCGCCACAGGGCAGGCACGGCGTGGAACATCACATGCTGCAGGTACACGGCAAAGTCGAGCCCTAGCAGCGTGACCGCCACCGCTGCCCAAAAAGGAAGGCTCGTCCAGTGCAGCAGCCCTACCTCCTGCTCCGCCGCGAACACGGCAGCCGCATAGGCCGCTCCTCCTACGGTCAGGCGCACGAGGGCCATGTCGAGGACAGCGAGGCCGAGGTTTGTCACCCAGCGCTGCCGTCGCGGGTACGGGAACGAGCGGCGGGGACGGAAACACTCCCAAACGAGCACGGAGGTGAGGACACACAGAACAATGCCAACGCGCAGGAGAGATTCCATACGCCCTCCTTCCTAGAGGGCTTTTTCACCCACAGCCACGGGAAGCCCGTGCGCCCGCCAGTCTGCCACGCTGTCCTCGAGACGCACGGCGCGAAAGCCGCGTGCGCGCAGCAGTGCGACCGCCTGAGCGGCCAGCACACAGTAGGGACCGCGGCAGTAAGCCACAATGTCCTGGTCACGGGGAAGTTCCGCGAGCCGGTCTTTCAACTCGTGCAGCGGAATCGAGATGGCACCCGGAATATGGCCCGCCTGATACTCCTCTCGCGGCCGCACATCGAGAACGGTGACCAACCCCTTGCGCGCACGGGCCAAGAGGACTTTGCGATCGACCGGCTCCAGCGCGTCGCGGTCCGTGAAGAACTGGCGCACGATACGATCCAACTCCGCCAGGCGGCTGGCAGCGAGGATCCGCAGCGAACGGAAAAAGTCCGCCACCGCGTCATCGGCCAAACGGTAGCGGACACACACCCCCTCTTTTTCCGCCTCGACCAGCCGAGCAGCCCGCAGAACCTGTAAGTGCCGCGAGGTATTCGCTACGGTCAAGTGTGCTTCCCGGGCGAGATGCTCCACCGTGCGCGGGGCCTGACTCAAGAGATCCAGCAGCTCAAGACGTGGGGGACTGGCGACCGCCTTGCCGATACGGGCCAACTGCTCGTAGACCCGATCTTTGAAGATGCGCTTCGGGCTCTTCATCGCTATTCTTCTATTGTTCAATCAATTAATTGAATAATACTCTCCTGGAGGAGCCCGTCAAGAGGGACCGGGTTCCCGCCTGTCCCTATGGAGCGAGCTGACAGCTACGCCGCAGGCGGCGGGAAGGGCAAACGGACAGTACGTCGCTACCGTAAGGAACAGAATGGCTCAGCAGGGCGCTATCCGCATCGGTTGCTCGGGATGGAACTACCCCCACTGGCGCGGGCGTTTCTACCCGCTGGATCAGACACCCCAGCAATGGTTCGGTTTCTACGCGCAGTTCTTTGACACGGTCGAGATCAATAACACCTTCTACCGACTCCCCCAGGCCGAGACGGTTCAGGCCTGGCGCGCGCAAGCGCCACAGGGGTTTCGCTATGCGGTGAAGGCCAACCGTTACCTCACCCATCTGAAGAAACTGAAGGAACCTGAAGTGCCCTTGGGACGGTTGTTGGAGCGCGTGCGACTGCTGGGTGCGCACCTCGGTCCCATTCTCTACCAACTGCCGCCGCACTGGCACCGCGACAGACGACGCCTCGAAGCGTTTCTCGACCTGCTGCCTTCGGATCTCCTCCATGTGTTCGAATTTCGCGACCAGAGCTGGATGGTCGAGGAAATCTTCGTGCTGCTGGAGGAACGGGGGGTCTCGTACTGCACCCATGACCTGCCAGGACTGGTAGGACCGCGTCGAGCCGTCGGGCCGATCGCCTATGTGCGCCTCCACGGCGCAGCGGGGCTCTACCAAGGCAGCTACCCCACGTCTACACTACGCAGGTGGTGGACGTGGATGGAGGAGCAGGTCAGGAGTGGCAAAGATCTCTACGTCTATTTCAACAATGACACCGAGGCGCACGCCGTCTACGATGCCCTGCGACTCAAGCGGATCGCAGGCCTGCCCAGGCTCGTGCAACCCCGAGAACACCCACCTGACCAGTAGTATGAGCCGTTTCCGAACACGCAGGAATGCGCTTTGCTCTCATCCAGCGTGGTCGCTTTTTCATGTTGCGGAGGACCTCCATGTTCGACGTCTGTGTTATCGGACACGTCACGAAAGACCTCATCTGCATCGACGGGAAGCTCCAGAGGGAAATGCCGGGCGGGACCGCGTATTACACTTCCATAGCACTCAGCCATCTCGGTCTGCAGGTCGCCGTGCTCACCAAAGTGGCACGTGCAGACCGAGAGGAGCTGCTCTGCGAGCTGCGAAGCTGCGGTGTGACCGTCTTCTGCCGAGACAGCGACGCAACAACTACTTTCGCGAACTGCTACCGGAGCGAACACTTCGCTGACCGAGTCCAGGCTGTGTACGCCACCGCCAGCCCGTTTTCTCCCGACGAGGTTGCCCCGCTCGACGCTGCCCTCTTCCACCTGGGTCCGCTGACGAACAGAGATTTCTCGCTCGACGTCTTGCGGGCAGTCGCTCGCAAGGGCAGGCTGGTGTCCTTAGACGTGCAAGGGTTCGTGAGAACCGTCGCACACGGTGCGGTCAAGACCACAGATTGGCAGGACAAGGCAGCGGGCCTGCCGTATATACACATCCTGAAAGCAGGGGAAGAGGAAGCGAAGGTGTTATCCGGAGAGGTGGAAGCGAAGCGTGCTGCGCTCCGGCTCGCCGCCTACGGCCCTGCGGAAGTGATCGTCACGCTCGGCAGTAGAGGGTCCGTGATTCTGTCTCGCGGCCAGTTCTTTGACATTCCCGCTCT
>JANWXO010000088.1 GCA_025057295.1 Candidatus Binatia bacterium
CTGATTCTACGCGAGAACGAAATTCTCGGCGTCATTGAACGGTAAGACCTTCACGGAGGAGGAAACGCTACCATGGCAGCAAAGATCGTCAGATTCAGCGAAGATGCACGGAGTCGCGTCCTGCATGGGGTCAATATTCTCGCGGACGCAGTGACAGTGACGTTAGGCCCCAAGGGGAGAAACGTCGTGATCGAAAAGTCCTGGGGAGCTCCGACGGTTACCAAAGACGGGGTGACCGTGGCCAAGGAGATCCAACTCGAGGACAAGTTCGAAAACATGGGCGCACAGATGGTGAAGGAGGTGGCGTCGAAGACCTCTGACGTTGCAGGCGACGGGACGACCACCGCGACGGTACTGGCGCGATCGATCTTCACCGAAGGGATCAAGATGGTCGCTGCCGGACACGACCCTATGACCCTCAAGCGCGGAATCGACAAGGCGGTGGCCAAAGCAGTGGACGAGTTGAAGAAGCTCTCCAAGCCGACCAAGGGTCGCGATGAGATCGCTCAGGTCGGCACGGTGTCGGCCAATGGCGATAAGGCGATTGGAGACATCATCGCCGAAGCGATGGACAAAGTGGGCAAAGAGGGGGTCATCACGGTAGAGGAGGCGAAGGGTTTAGAGACGGTGCTCGAAGTGGTCGAAGGGATGCAGTTCGACCGCGGCTATCTCTCTCCCTACTTCGTTACCGACGCGGAACGGATGGAGGTCGTGCTGGAAGAGCCTTACATCCTGATTCACGAGAAGAAGATCAGCAACATGCGCGATCTCTTGCCGATTTTGGAACAAGTGGCCAAGTCCGGCAAACCCTTGCTGCTGATCGCGGAAGATGTCGAAGGAGAAGCCCTGGCCACCCTGGTGGTGAATAAGTTACGGGGAACGCTGCAGGCCTGTGCGGTGAAGGCGCCGGGCTTCGGAGACCGCCGCAAAGCGATGTTGGAAGACATTGCTATCCTCACTGGCGGCCGTATGATCGCCGAGGAGCTCGGGGTGAAGCTCGAGCATGTGACGCTCAACGACCTTGGCCGCTGCAAACGCGTGGTGGTCGATAAGGACAATACGACGATCATCGACGGTGCGGGCAAGCGGGAAGCGATCGAAGGCCGCATGAAACAGATCCGCGCGCAGATCGAGGAAACGACCTCCGATTACGATCGCGAGAAGCTGCAGGAGCGCTTAGCGAAACTCGTCGGTGGCGTTGCCGTCATTAAAGTGGGAGCAGCCACCGAGGTGGAAATGAAAGAGAAGAAAGCGCGGGTAGAAGACGCTCTGCATGCGACACGGGCGGCGGTCGAAGAAGGGATCGTGCCAGGGGGAGGGGTCGCCTTAGTCCGTGCGGCGGCAGCGCTGGACTCCCTCGCTGTCCCAGAGGAAGAAAAAGTCGGCGTGCAGATTGTCCGTCGGGCGATGGAAGAGCCGGCCCGTTGGATTGCCCGCAACGCTGGGGCTGACGGCTCTATCGTTTTGGAAAAGATCAAAAATGGCAGCGGCGCGTACGGCTTCAACGCGGCGACCGAACAGTTCGAGGACCTGATCCAGGCCGGTATTATCGACCCGACGAAAGTCGTGCGTACGGCCCTGCAAAACGCTGCCTCGGTTGCCGGGTTACTGCTCACCACCGAAGCCATGGTGGCCGAGAAACCCGAGGAGAAGAAACCGGCAGCACCGGCACCGCACCCAGAGGACCTCTAACCTCCGTACCTCCCCAGTAGCCCGCTGCTCCCTCGGGCAGCGGGTCTTCCACTCCGATTCCACCATCACTCTGGATGGTGAGAAAGAGAAAGGAGTGCACGCATGCGGATCGCGCAAGTTGCTCCTCTGTACGAACGTGTTCCTCCCCTTCTCTACGGCGGCACCGAGCGGGTTGTATCCTATCTGACCGAGGAGCTCGTCCGCTTAGGGCATGAGGTGACCCTCTTCGCCAGTGGGGACTCGCTGACCCAGGCACGTCTCGTCGCTCCCTGCCCCCGCGCGCTGCGGCTCGATCCGCACTGCCAGGACCCTCTGGCCCCACACGTGCGCATGCTCGGCTGGGTCTATCAACAGGCCCACGCCTTCGATGTGATTCATTGCCATACCGACTATCTGGGTCTGCCCCTGAGCCGCTCCACCTCGACACCGACCGTGCTCACCTTGCACGGACGGTTAGACATTCCCGAGCTGGCTCCTCTCTATGAGGACTACCCAGACGTCCCGCTTGTCTCCATCAGCGACGCTCAGCGCAAGCCTCTCCCACGGGCCAACTGGCTGGCCACGGTCTACCATGGCCTCCCCCCAGACCTGTACAAATTCCACCCCTCCCCTGAACGCTACTTGCTCTTCCTCGGTCGGGTGTCGCCCGAGAAGCGCCCTGATAGTGCCATTCGCGTGGCTTGTGCAGCCGGCCTGCCGCTCCGTATCGCAGCCAAGGTCGATAAAGCAGATCGGGAATACTTCGAGACCACCATCCGCCCTCTTCTGACCCATCCGCTGGTGGAGTTTCTGGGAGAGGTAACCGACGCGCAAAAGCAAGAGTTGTTGGGTCGGGCGCTAGCGCTTCTCTTCCCGGTCGACTGGCCTGAACCATTTGGCTTGGTGCTGATCGAGGCTTTAGCCTGCGGGACCCCGGTCATCGCACGCCGGCGCGGCTCGGTGCCCGAGATCCTCCAGGACGGGGTTACGGGGATACTGTGCGAGACCGAGGCAGAGATGGTGGCAGCAGTGCACCGGGTGGCAGAGCTCGACCGCAGAGCCTGTCGGCGTGCGTTCGAACAGCGCTTCACCGTCACGCACATGGCCCAGCGTTACCTCCAAGTCTATGACGCGGTATGTGCGATGCGGAAGACGCACAGGTTCTCCGTCCACCTCGCCCCTGCCAGAGGGGAAGTTGGACCTCTCTCTAGCGATCATGCTCTTGGCAAATCAGGGCAGCCATGGTCACAGGAAGCGCTGTCGAGGTCCTGCTGACCACTCCCTTCTTAGGCAGCAGTCAGCAGAGAGCGACTTCACGGTTCCTCGCCCACCAAGGGAACGAACCTCACCGCCCCTAGCTCCTCCTGTATCACCAGGTCACCCCTTTTCTGCAGCCGCAGTAATCGCTGCCCATCTTGAAAGACAACCGGCAGCACCAGACGTCCGCCATCGGCCAGCTGCTCGAGCAGCGCCGGGGGGACACGCCGGGCAGCTGCCGTTACAATGATCGCATCGTAGGGAGCCTCTGCTGGCCACCCTTGAGTGCCATCCCCGACGATCACGGTGACGTTTGTATAGCCCAACGCTCGGAGTCGTTCTCGAGCGGTCTCTGCCAGTTCAGGAAGGATCTCGATCGAGTATACCCGCGCGGCCAGGGAGCTCAGCACCGCCGCCTGATAGCCCGAACCCGTCCCTACCTCCAGAACGGTCTCGTTCCCTCTGAGCTCCAAACTCTGGCTCATGAGCGCCACGATGTAAGGTTGGGAAATCGTCTGCTCCTGGCCAATGGGGAGCGGTCCATCCTCATACGCATACGCACGCAACGATGGGGGCACGAACAGGTGCCGTGGCACCGCAGCCATCGCTTGGAGCACACGCTCGTCATAGATGCCGCGCTGACGGAGCTGCTGCTCGACCATCTGCAACCGCAAAGCGGTGAAATCGCCCCGTGGCGCTTCACCTCTCACCCCGTTTACCGCACAGACACACCCAACCAACAGCAACAGTCCATAAGAGAGCCATAATTGACCTGCATCAAGAGCCCAACGAACTTGACGCCACATAAGCTCTCCCCTTAACATGGTCGCCACCAGCGACGGCATAGAAACCATTGCGGGGAATGCACACTCTCTTCACGCTGCAGAGCAGACTCGCGCTCCTACTTCCAGCTTGTCCTAGCGGGAGTCAAGTATTTTTCCTGATCGCGCACCGGACCAGCCCTAGCAAACAGCCCTGGGGTTCGCTCGTTCTAGCCTCCAGACAACATAGATGATGCCAGAGAGGGGGGACAATGAACTGTATCACGTGTCACCGTCCCGTCACAGAACACCCACGCTACTTTGCGCAATCTCACAGCACGCCTCCTGCTCCTCATGATCCCCAGGGACTCTACGACGATCTTCTCCACATCCTGCGGTACACCTCCTCTCTGTTCCAGCTCATGGCACGGCTGCATGACTCACCACCCCAGGAGCAACACGAAAAGGCCGTAGAGAACCTCGGTCAGCTCGGTCACGATTTGTGCGAAGAGGCAGAACGTCGGGCACAACGTCTCTTCGAGGCAGCTACGCACTGGCAGGCGCGTTCCCAAGAAACGAACAGGACGGTTGCTCCCGCCCCGTCTGCTGCCCTGGCAGTCGAAGAGGCTCCTGCAGCGCGGCAGCTGCAGTCTTTTTCTCTCCCATTTCGCAGTGTGTTCGTGCTCGTCTCTCTCGTCTTGCTCCTCTTTCTCGTCCTCTTCGCGTGGCAAAAAGGGATGAGGAACCTCGAGCAGCCAGCCCCGCCACCTCCACCCATCGTCCACCAGGCTCCACCTTCCGCTGCTGTTCCCCTTGAACCCCCACCCCCGTCCGCCTCCCTTCTGCAAGCACCCGCACCGCCCGCTTCGCTCACGCCCATCCCACCGTCGGAGACACCCCCCCTCGAGTCGCCGACCACAGCCGCAGGCTCCTTCTCGCCTGCTCCTGCACCTCCTACCGTGGGTGATTCCCCCCAGACGCTCTCGATATCCCCTTCCTCTCCGTCCTTGCCAGAGCCGCCTCAACCCTCTCATGCTGAGCAAGCCCCAGCTGTACAGCCCACCCACCAGCTCACCATAAAGGCCAAAGAACTCACCTGGATTCGTGCCACGATCGACGGGCAAAAAATCAAGGATGTCCTCCTCCAGCCGGGGGAACAGCTCGAGTGGTCAGCGCGGCAGGCCTTCACCCTGACGATCGGGAACGCCGGAGGGATCGATCTGATTCTGGACGGGCAACCATTACCACCTCTCGGCGGTTCAGGCCAGGTGATCCGCAACCTTCGCCTGCCTGCGGCATCACAGCAAGAGAGCAAGAAGAGGGAACGAACCGACGCACCATAATGCCTTCTCTGCCGAGGGAGATCTGAGGTGACCAACTGTATTACATGCAATCGCCCGCTTGCAGCACACCCACGCTACTTCGCTCAATCCCACAGTGAGCCGCCCGCTGCCGATGATATCCGAGGGCACTACGATGACCTGCTGCGCATCGTGGCGCACACCGCGGCACTGTTTCAAGCCCTCACAGCTCTCACCGACCAACAGGGGCACACCCAGCTCAGCGAGACGCTTGGGCACCTTGGTCTGCTCGGCAGAGACTTGTGCGAAGAGGCGGAGCGCCGGGCAAAACGCCTGTTCGAAGCGGGGGAACGATGGCGACGGTGTGTGCTCGCGGGCATAGAACCGCAGCCGGTGCAAGAAGAAATCTGATCTCCTCGACAACGGATGCACTCCCGTGCAGCGGTCCAACAGGACGAAAGCCCTCGAGTTACCTCCGAGGGCTTTCACAGGTTGCGGGGCTAGGATTTGAACCTAGGACCTCGAGGTTATGAGCCTCGCGAGCTACCGAGCTGCTCCACCCCGCGCAAGAGAGAAAAGAAAACGACACACAGGAAGTGTGTCGCACATAGTTCCATATAACCAGGAACCCACAAAGTCAAGAGAGGAGGCGAACGCTCTACGCTACAGCTCGTTTCAGCGCTCGGATCTCCGCCGGCTGTAAAGGACGGTACCCACCAGGGGGAAGATCAGCGAGGACAAGCGGACCAAACCGCACGCGGATCAACTTCTCCACCTCATATCCTACTGCTTCCCACATACGCCGGACTTCACGGTTGCGTCCCTCCTGCAAGGTCATCTCCAGCCAGGTTTTCCGCTCGCTCACGCGCAAGATGCGCACCCGTGCCGGAGCGGTAAGCGTGCCATCCTCTAACCGCACCCCGCTGCGGAGCGTCCGCAACACCTGCGGGGTTGGGTGACCAGCGATCTTGACGTGATACGTGCGCGGCAGCTGAGAACGGGGATGCAACAGCCGTTCAGCCAGTTCCCCATCATTGGTCAACAGCAACAGTCCAGCAGAGTGATAATCGAGCCGCCCGACGGGAAAGACCCGTTCACGCACCCCCTTGAGCAACTCTCGGACAGTGGGGCGACCCTGTGGGTCTTTCAGGGTGCTCACCACCCCGACGGGCTTATGCAATAAGAAATACAGCCGCGGGGTCGAGGTCACATCTACCAGGCGGCCATCGACAGTGATGCGATCACGGTATGGGTCCGCTGTCGTCCCTAGGCGTGTGACCGTTTCCCCATTCACCTGGACTCGGCCCTGCCGGATCATCTCCTCTGCTGCCCGGCGCGAAGCGATGCCCGCCCGGCTCAGGATTTTCTGCAGCCGCTCCACCTGGCGCGGTTTCATCATAGAGGTTGGCCGTTGGTTCATGAATCTCAGGTAAGGGTGGTAAACTGGCTAAGTCGGCAAGGCCGAAGAGTTCGAGAAACTGCGGGGTCGTCCCATACACCCACGGACGCCCAGGCACGTCCTTCCGCCCCATCACACGCACAAGCTTTTTCGTCATCAAGGAGGCGAGTACGCCGTCGACATCGACTCCTCGGACCGCCTCGATCTCAGCTTTTGTAATAGGTTGACGATAGGCAATGATCGCCAGAGTCTCAAGAGCCGCACGACTCAAGCGGTTCGGTTTGTCGCGGATGAGCGTCCGCACGTACTCAGCGTGCTCCGGCACCGTGCGGAACTGATATCCCCCCGCCACTTCAGCGAGGAAGATGCCGCGACCAGGGAGGCTATACTCTTCTCGCAAGCGTGCCACTGCCTGTTTCACCTCTGCCTGTACGACGCCGATCACTTCAGCCATGCGACGTAAAGAGAGCGGCGAACCCGAGGCAAAGAGCAGGCTTTCAGCGATGGCTTTGATCTCTTCGGTGGTCATAACTGTGCGATCGCCTCCGGCAAAGGAGCATCAGGTTGTACTGCCAGGGTCAGGATAATGGGACCAAAGCGCTCCTCTTGAAAAATGGTGACGAGACGCAGGCGTACTAACTCGAGCAGTGCGAGGAATGTCACGAGGATCTGCAGCCGTGTTGCCTCCGCAAGAAAGAGGTCAGCAAAGGCGAGGGAGGACCTTTCTCGCAGCCTATCGAGAAGAAAACACACCCGCTCCCGCAGCGAGACCTGCTCGAGCATGACGTGATGCACCGTCTCCGGTGCTGCGCGTTTGAGGACATCTCGGAGGGCGTCGAGCAGATCACCGAGCGCGACATCATACACGACTTCCTGTTCGCTGTCGGCCTCGTCCCGCAACGGGTCACGGGCAAACACATCGCGGTCCAGCAGTGCACGCCGGTTGAGGAGCTCTGCCGCTTCCTTGAAGCGTTGGTACTCGAGCAACTGTCGGGCCAGTTCGGCGCGCGGGTCCTCACCTTCCTCTTCCTCGTCCACCTCGTCGCTCGGGAGCAGGAGGCGGGATTTGATGTGCAACAGGGTTGCCGCCATCACCAAGTACTCACCTGCCACATCGAGGTCGAGCTGCTGCAGCATCTCGAGGTAGGCGAGGTACTGATCGGTAATTGCCGCCACCGGAATATCGGACAGATCTACCTCGTTCTTCTTGACCAAATGCAAGAGGAGGTCGAGCGGTCCCTCAAAAACGTCCAGTTTGACACGATACGACATTGGCGGCCTTCCTCGGGGGCAGTCCAGCTCTCCTCACAGAGCGGGCGTGGCCAAGCCTGACCACTCGCCGGAGAGAACAGGGACTTCCACGCTTCCCGCGTTCCCTCACACTCCTACGACCTCTCGCACCTCGGCCATGGTCTGACGGGCGACCTCCCTGGCCTGGCGTTCACCCTGGCGGAGTACATCGTAGACATCGTCACGGTGGCTCTCCCAGTACGCGCGTTTTTCCCGGAACACCGCTAAGTCCTCCAACACATGACGGATCATGACTTTCTTGCATTCCAGACAGCCGATCTCCGCGGTGCGGCAGCCACGGCTGACATACTCGATCTCCTCCGGCGTACAGTACAAACGGTGTAGATTGAAAGCAGGACAGTCAGCCGGCTCGCCAGGATCCCGACGGCGGACGCGGCGCGGGTCGGTCATCATGCGCGAGAGTTTGGCATCGACCTCCTCAGGGGGGTCGCAGAGCAGCACGGCGTTGCCATAGCTCTTGCTCATTTTGCGTCCATCGGTACCGGGAACTTTCGGCACCTCGGTCAACAAGGCCTGCGGCTCGGGAAAGATCGGACGATAGAGCGCGTTGAACCGTCGTGCGATCTCGCGCGTTAACTCGATGTGCGGCACTTGATCGACTCCCACCGGAACCCATTTGGCCTTGTACATCAAGATATCGGCGGATTGGAGCACCGGATAGCCGAGCAAGCCGTAGTGAATCTTCGTGACCTCGGCCTCATCCTCGGATTGAATCAACCCTAATTCGCGCGCCTGCTCCTTGACCGTCGGATTGCGCAGCAGCCACGGGGTGGGCGTGATCATCGAGAAGAGCAAATGCAGCTCGGCGTGCTCTTTAATGTCCGATTGGCGAAAGATCACTGCCTTGGCCGGATCGAGACCGACGCTCAGCCAGTCGATCACCATCTCTATCGTGCTGTCCCGGATCGCCTCGGCCGTTACGTTGCCCGTGGGGAGGGCATGCCAGTCGGCGACGAAGAAAAAGCAGCGATACTGCTCCTGCAACCGCACCCAATTGGTCAGCGTGCCGTGCAGGTGACCGAGGTGGAGCTTGCCGGTCGGACGAAACCCACTCACAATAGTGTCGCCTCTCGCCGGCGTGGACGAGAGAGCCGGTTGAGCATGTCCATCCACTTCACTCATGCGACCATCCTTACAAAAGGGTGTGGAGCAGCAACCTCGTGACCGGGCGGAGGAACTGAGTCAGCACGCCGGTCATTAACAGCACCAGGACGATGAGCAGGCCATAGGGTTCAAGCCGGGCCAAGGCCAGGGCTGGCAGGCGCGGTAACAGGCCCACAGCGACCCGACCACCGTCGAGCGGAGGTACGGGAAGCAGGTTGAACACGGCCAGCCCCACATTCATGAGCACGCTGTATTGTAACATGAGCGCGAGTATGGCCAGGCCAGCCGTAAGCCCTCCGTCACCGGGCACAGGGAGTGACACGATCCACCGAAATCCGAGCGCAGAAAGCGCGGCGAGGAGGAGATTCGTCAGCGGTCCCGCAGCGGCCACGAGAACCATATCCCGGCGCGGGTGACGGAGGTTGCCAAAGTCCACCGGAACGGGTTTCGCGTAGCCAAATAAAACGGGGGCACCGCTCAAGAGCAAGAGGAGGGGGAGGAGGATCGAGCCAAACAGATCGATATGCGCCAGCGGGTTGAGCGTGAGCCGTCCTGCCACGGCCGCAGTCGGGTCGCCGAGACGGAAGGCAACATACCCATGTGCCAACTCGTGCAACACAACGGCGATCAAGATAGGAACGGCCCAGAGTAGAATCTTTTGGATGTAGGGAATTACGCTCTCCACAGGCGCAAGTGTATAGTCTCCTGAGGAGCGAGACAAGGCTCTACGATTGCATATGCCCGGCACCCCTCGTGCTTGACCCCCGCGGCTCGCCCAGGTAGCGTTGCCTTCCGTTACCGACTACCCAGAGGGAGCAATGCAACAGAGACACCCCGACGCACCCGTCCCTTTTCCACCCACGACACCTATAGAGGCACAATCTGGCCTTGCCCCCTGGCGTGTGGCCGACCTTCCCAAGCCTCCCACTATGGCAGGCACGAGCATTCTCGGCGTGATCGGTCCAGGAGCAATTATCCTAGGCACCTCGATCGGCAGCGGAGAGTGGCTCTTAGGGCCAGCCGCTTTTGTAAAGTACGGGATGTCACTGCTCTGGGTCGCGAGTATCGCGATCTTTCTGCAAACCGTGCTCAACACGGAGGTTATCCGCTACACCCTGTATACCGGTGAGCCGATTTTCACAGGCTTTATGCGGACCAGGCCGCATGCGACCTTCTGGGCGTGGTTCTACTCTCTCTTCTATTTCCTGCAGGTGGGGTGGCCGGCGTGGGCCGGCGCAGCAGCCGGGGCGATCTTTTACCTCTTTCGCGGCACGATGGCGAGTGCGACGGACGCCGGCAGTGTGTACTGGATTGGGGTCGGTACGTTCCTGGTGTGTGTCCTTATTCTCCTCTGCGGCACGCGCATCGAACGCACCTTGGAGCTGCTCAACTGGGTGCTGATCGTGTTCATCTTGGGCGGACTCACGTTCTTGTGCGTGTGCTTCGCTCCCCCAGAGCGCTGGCTCGGAGCCGTCACCGGGTTTTTCGGCTTCGACCGTTCCTCTGGCACCTTTCGCTTTTTCCCTCCGGGGGCAGACTGGTTTTTGCTCGGTGCGGTTGCGGCATACTCGGGTGCTGGCGGTGTGGGCAACCTGACCCTCTCGAACTGGGCACGTGACAAAGGCTTCGGCATGGGGCAGGTGGTAGGCTTCATTCCCGCTGTGGTAGGAGGCCAACAAGTGTTTTTGGCCCATGTGGGGAGCGTCTTCAGGGTTACTCCGGACAACCTGGTGCGCTGGCGGGAGTGGTGGCGGATCGTGCAGGTCGATCAATGGGGCATCTTCTTTACCGGCGCTTTTCTCGGCATGGGGTTGCCAGCCATCCTGTATACGTCGTTCATCCAGCACGGCCAGGACATCCGCGGCCTGGCGGTGGCCGTGGAGCTGGCCAATGCGATGGCCGCACGCGGTGGGACGCTCCTGGGGGTCCTCGTGGCGCTGATGGGCGCCTGGATGCTGTTCAAGACTCAGCTCGACCTGTTAGAAGGGATGGTGCGCGCGGTCACCGATATTCTCTGGACCGGCAGCCAGCGAGTCCGGCGGTGGAGCGAGGGCGACGTCCGTCTCGTCTATTACGCCGTGCTGGCAACGGTGGTGGTCTGGGGCATTTTTGCTCTCGGGCTGGCGCAACCCATTATTCTGCTGCAACTCGGCGCGAACATGGCCGGTGTGGTCTTTATTGTCAGCGCGCTGCACACCCTCTATGTCAATACCCACTTTCTGCCCAAGGAGATTCAGCCGCCGCTGTGGCGCCGGGTCGCTCTGGTTTGTACGGCACTCTTCTACGGCTTCTTCGTCTACCTCTGGTTGATGGGCGGCCCTCTGCCCGATCTCGAGAAGGGGTTCCTGTTCCAGCTGTTCCGCAGCGTGTTGTGAGGGCGACACCATCTTGCCCCCGGCATCACAGCCAGGGCCCCCTCTACGCTTCTTCCCGCTCGTCCTCAGGTGCGGGAAGCGGCACCACGGCGTTCGTCTCTCAGTGCATCCCTTACCGTGCCGGTCACGTGCGACAGCCAGCGAGTGTCCCAGACGCACTGAGGTCCGTACGCCCCAGATGCAGGTCCGGCTCGACCCATTGCGGCTCTTCCGTATCCGCGGGGTAACGCGTGAGCAATTCGTGGGGCCGGTAGTTGGCCTTGTAGGACATCGACTGACTGCCCGGGACCCAATACCCTAAATAGTGGTATCGGATGCCGTGCTGGCGGGCATAGGCAAGCTGTTGCAGGATCGAAAAGACCCCAGGGGCACGCGGTCGCCAGGCAGGGTCATGGAAGAAGTAGACACTGGACAAGGATACGGCGGTGACATCTGCCAGCCCGACACCGACGAGCCGACCGTTCTCGTAATAGAGAAACTCGCGTGCGAACTCCCACTCTTTGCCGATAAACCCTTTCCAGTAGGCTGCGGCATCGATGGGATGAAAAGGCCAGCCGCGGCGCCGGTGCATATCGACATGGTAGGCATTCAACAACCGCACGTGCTCGGCGGTCACCGTCGGTGCCTGGACAACCACAGTCACGCCGGCGTTGCGGTGCAGGGCGCGCCGTTGGCTGCGCGACGGGGTGAACTCTGCCACTTTCACCCGGAGGCTGCGACACTGGCTACAGTGCGGACACACGGGGCGAAAGAACTCACAGCCAAAGCGGCGCCAGCCCCGTGCCAGCAGGGCATCGTACGCCGGCGTACTGAGAGCAGTGATGCGGCGGTAGTGCAGGACCGCCGTCTCGGAGGGCAGGTACGAACAGCGATACGGTGGAGTCCGCCACTGCTGCAATTCGCTAATTGCACGCCACCACGGTGGCACCATATCGCGCATACGCCCGCCCGTGATAGGGATCAGGAGAGGGA
>JANWXO010000089.1 GCA_025057295.1 Candidatus Binatia bacterium
CGTTCCTGTCCCGACCGTGCGCTGGTTCGGCAGCGATGTGCGCTGGTTCGAGGTTCCCTACATCATGGTCGAGCGGCTGCCCGGCCGCACGATCCGCTTTTCCGAACCGGATCCGTCTTTTGACGTGAGCACGGAGAGCATGGCGCGCCTCTTTCACCAAGTCATCCGCGCGCTCACGCATATTCACAAGCTGGATTGGCGCACGGAGCTGGCGGGCTGGGAAGCGCCGCGTTCCTTGGAGAGCGAAATTCGCTTTTGGGACCCTATCCTGGCGAAAGCAGCGGAACCCCAATGGATCACGCACGGCCAGGAAGTCCGCGATCTGCTGTTACAGTCTCAACCCCCCGACCCAGTCATCGGTCTTTTTCACGGGGACTTTCAGGGGTCGAACTTCCTCATCAATGGAGACACGTTGGTCGCTGTCTTGGACTGGGAAATCTCCGGGATTGGCGGTCAACTGCTCGACCTCGGCTGGCTGCTCGTGTTCACCGATCCGGCGAGTTGGAGCGTTGAATGTCAACCAATCCCCACTCTTCCTGCTGCGGAAGAGTTGATTGCGCTCTACGAAGAAGGAATGCAACGAAAAGCTGACCATATCGCTTGGTATCGCGCGCTGGCGGGATACCGCTTCGGGGTGATCAGCGGCTTTAACGTGATGCTCCACCGCCGCGGGAAACGCCACGACCCGGAGTGGGAGCGGATCGCGCCCTCGGTGCGGTTCCTCTTTGGTCGCGCACGCGAGCTGCTGCGCAGCCTTCATTGATATGCCTCATGTTGTCGCCGCCGCCGGCTGATCCCTTCTTCGACCGTGCCGGCGGTGACCACTTCGTACAGAATCGCCTGTTTCCCTTCCCGTTTGCGCAACACGCGACCTAAACGCTGCACGTGCTCGCGTGTCGAGCCCGAGCCCGACAGGATGACGGCGACGCTCGCCTCCGGGACGTTGATCCCTTCGTTCAGGACCTTCGACGTCACAAGGGCAAGGTAGTCACCACGATGAAAGCCTTGCAGAATTTCCCGGCGCTCCTTTGCCGGGGTCTGATGAGTGATGGCAGGAATGAGAAAGGCGGCAGAGATAGCGTAGACAGTATCGTTGTCACTGGTGAAGATGAGGACCCGCTCACGGGCGTGTTTCTTGAGGAGATAATCCAGGGTGCGTAATTTCGCGGAGGTTGCCAGGGCCAATTTTTTCGATCGTTGATGGGCCAGCAGCGCTTGCCGGCCCGTGCGGCTCAGCGCGCTCTCGCGCACGAAGCGGTGCCACCCAGCCAGGCCGTCCAGCACGATCCCATGGTCGATCAGAAAATTGGTAAACGTACTACGCGCGCGTCGGTATTCTTCCTGCTCCTCAGGAGTGAGGGTGACCGTGATACGCTCTATCACATAGTCGGCCAGGTAATCGCCGGCCAACTCCTTGATCCCTTTCGTATAGACCTGAGGGCCGATCAGCGCATCGAGCAGTACGTGGCGCCCATCTGTTCGTTCAGGGGTCGCCGTCAGGCCGAGGCGGTACGGCGCCAGACACATCTCGGCGGCATGACTGTACATCTCCCCTGGCAGATGGTGGCATTCGTCGAAAATGACCATGCCCCAGCGGTTCCCGAGACGATCCATGTGAGTGTACGCGCTCTCATAAGTCGCCACCGTGAGCTCGTGCACCTCGTAGTAGCCACCGCCAAGCAATCCGACCGGCTCGCCGAAAGCGGCGCACAGGAGATCGTACCACTGGCTGAGCAGGTCGATAGTAGGCACCACGACCAAGGTACTCCGCCGCACCGTTTCGATCGCCATTTGGCCGACATAGCTCTTGCCCGCACCAGTGGGTAAGACCACAACCCCGCGGCAGCCGGCGGTCTTCCAGGCAACGATAGCCTCGGCCTGAAACGCGTGGGGAACCTGCGTCAAGCGGCGAGCAAGCGTGAGCGTACGATAGGCTGGTGCATGATTGTCGTACCCTACGCCTGTCTGTTTGAGCTGCTCGACAATAGCACGATAGTGATACGCCTGTGCCCGCCAGCGATCGACCCGCCCATCCCACTGGAACCAGAGAGGAGGTTGAAAACCTGGCGGCGGATCGTGCAGGACGAGGGTGCCGCGGTCAAAACACAGGCGCATGGTGCGAGCCTATATGACCCCCTTTTCCCGCAGTGCCGCAATCTGCGCGTCGCTATAGCCTAAGCCGTGCAGGACCTCCTCCGTATGTTGCCCGAGAGAAGGAGCGAAAGACCGGATCGAACCAGGGGTGTCCGACAGCTTGATCGCCACGCCCGCCTGCATGACTTTGCCCGCCACCGGATGCTCGAGCTCGACCATCATCTGGCGGTGGCGTACCTGGGGGTCGGTGAGCACTTCGGGGAAGTCATACACTTTGCCGACACAGACATCGGCCTTGGCCAGCAGCTCGAACCACTCGTCGCGGGTTTTCGTCAGGAAAATCTTTTGGAGCTCAGCCCGTGCATACGCGTGTCGTTCGTTGGCCGGTCCAGAGAAATCACCCGCCTTCATACCGCAATCTTTGAGATCCGGTCGGCCGACGGCGTCGCAGAGGTTTTCCCATAACCACGGTTCGGTGCACCCGATCGTGATCATCTTGTGATCCTTGGTCTCGTAGAACCCGTAATAGGCATGCTCTCCAGCAAACACCCCTTTGCCGCGAGCAGGGACAATCCCTTCGGCAAAATAGTCGCGCACGTTCGGGGTCGCCGCCAGCAAGGAGAGGGTTGTATCCAAATAGGACACATCGACAAATTGTCCCTTGCCAGTCCGCTCGCGGGCGAAGAGCGCGTACATGATCCCTGCCACCCCGTGCATCGACGCCCCTGCGTAGTCCGCGATGATGTTGAGAGGGATCGCCGGTGGCCCTTCCGGATGTCCGATGAGGTTCGCCACCCCGGCGAGCGACAGATAGTTCAAGTCGTGGGCTGGGTAATCGCGGTAGGGCCCGTCTTGTCCGTAGCCGCTGAGCGAACAGTAGATCAAACGAGGGTTGAGCCGACTGAGGGTTTCATAGTCGCCGCCGAGTCGTTTCATCACCCCGGGACGGAACCCTTCCACCAGGACGTCGTAGCTTTTTGCCAGCTCTTGCAGCACCGCCTGCCCGGCAGGGTCCTTCAAGTTCAGGGTCATGCTCTTTTTGTTGCGATTGGTAAAACTGGTAGCCAGCTTCCGCGCCTCCTGGGGACCAGGCGATGCTCCTGAACCAGGCAGTTTTCCAGACGGGGGCGGCTCAATCTTCAGCACCTCGGCCCCCATATCTGCCAGCATCATGGTGCAGAAGGCCCCAGGTCCGACGCGGGTGAGTTCGAGAATCTTGATACCATCCAGTGCTCCCGGCATATTTCCCTCCCTCTTTCTTGCTTCGCCTCTTCGTTCAACGGCTCGTGACTCGCCGACCGCGCACTCTCCGGTACCTAGCTCTTACCATACGCCACATATCGTACGCTATAGAGCGACCGCAGAGAGTGGCGCTACGCCAAATGCGCATTGTCCCTCCGCGCTGGATCTGCTAAGCCACAAGTGTGCACCCACAGGAAAAATTGCGGAAGATCCGCGAGGAGTTGCACCAGCAGTTCTTCGAGCGCAGCGAGCTGATCGACGGCGCCCTCGCTGCGCTGCTGGCAGCCCAGCACGTTTTGATCATCGGTCCGCCAGGCACGGCGAAGTCGATGTTGGCCGACGAGCTGTGCCGCCGCATCCACGGGGCGACCTATTTCCACTGGCTACTGACCAAATTCACCACCCCTGAAGAGCTGTTCGGCGCCGTGAGCTTAAAGGCGCTGGAAGCCGATGATTATCGACGGGTGACGACCAACAAGCTGCCAGAGGCTCACATCGCTTTCCTCGACGAGGTCTTCAAGGCCAGCTCCTCGATCCTCAATGCGATCCTCACTCTCATCAACGAACGGCTGTTTCACAACGGCCGGCAAGTGACGCCGGTGCCGCTCCTGACCCTCTTCGGAGCCAGTAACGAGTTACCCGAAGACGATGAACTACTGGCACTGTACGACCGTTTCCTGTTGCGCTTTGTGGTCAGCTATATCGGCGAGGAGTTTCGCTTCTTGAAGATGTTGCAGGCGAAAGAGCCGACCGAGCGGACTACGCTCACCCTCGACGAGTTGCGGCAGATGCAGGCTGACGTGCGCTCGGTACCGGTACCAAACCTGGTCTTGCGCAGCCTGGCGGACATCCGCCGCGAGCTGCAGAAGAAGAATATCGTTGCCTCCGATCGTCGCTACCGTCAGAGCGTCGGTCTCTTGCAGGCCTTCGCCTATCTCCACGGGCGTTCGTCAGTGGCCGAAGCCGATCTCTTCCTCCTTGAGCATGTCCTCTGGAAAGACCCGAGCGAACGGATCGAGGTGCACAACGTCATTCACGGACTGTTGCACGGGTACGAGGATGAAGTGCAGGAGTTACTCTTCCAGACGCGTGAGCTGCGGGACTACGCTGAACGGACCTGGGACAACCGGGAGCAACAAGCACGAGCTGTGATCGAAGCCCATACCAAGATCCGGCACATCCTGGCAAAAATCGAAGAGATCAGCCAGAAGGCAGGAGAGAGTGGGCGACCGTTAGACAAAGTCACCACCATCAAGCGAGAAATCGAGGCGATTCAACAGCAACTGTTGGCGAAATTTTAGCGCCTAGGTCTCTATGCCGAGGACAAAGAAAAAGTCGCTCTTCATTCTGCCTCCCCCCCCACCGATTCCCCAGAACGCATGCTGGATCGAGAGCGACGCATACGACCGTGCGGTGTACCGCGCGCTGCGTGACGAGTCTCCTTCGCTGCGGAGCCTGGAAAGCAGCGGCAGCACCCTCATCCCCCGTTTCGACGCCTTGTTGCAAGATCTGTTCTGTCTCCTGTTCAAATACAACGTGATCTTCCACAGCGCACAGGCAGTGCTCCCCAGCGCAGCAGTGAACCGTGTCCTGCTGTCTGCTCTGCACCAAGGAGAGCTGGCGCAGCTGTTACGCGAGACTACTGTCCTCGATGAAGGCAAGGCGGGGTTGGCAACCGTCCTGCTAGGAGAAGGAGTGCTGCGCCTGCTCAAATCCGAGAAGCCACTGACCCGCAGGGACCTGCTCGATCTGTGGAATCTCCACAAACAGGAGGAGATCGTCCAAGAGAAAATCAGTGAAGCGCACGAGGCCAAAGAGCTGAGCAACGACCTCGGACGAGAGGGCAAGGTGGCCAAAGAGACAAAAGAGCAGCTCGCCCAGGCGGCGGCAAAGCTGGCGAGCGAAGCGCGAGCAGAGGAGGCTCGTCTCCGGCAGCAGGCGCAACAGCTCAGCGAGGACCTGGCTCGCGTGCAGAAAGAGCTAGAGACCCGTTTCCGCCGAGAGGCCATCAAGGTTGCCCAGGATCTCGATGACGCTGCCCAAGAGGCAGAAGCCTGGAGTCTCGCCATTGGCAGTGGCTACAAATCCTCACCCGGTCGCCAGCTCGAGTTGGGCAAACGCCTCGCCGGGAACGAAAAACTCAAGAAACTGTCCCACATGGTGGGCCGCATGAAACAGCATGCCCTGGCCCTGCGGCGGAAGATTTTCGAGCGCACCAATGAGGAAGTGTTCGAGGTCAGCATAGGGACAGAGCTGAGTCGCTTGCTCCCCCATGAACTGGTCGCCTTGCACCACCCAGTGTTACGCAAAGACTTCGCCCGCCGCTTTCTCGAGGGTGAGCTCCTCCTCTACTCCCTGCGCGGCCTCGAAGAGAAGGGGAAAGGACCCGTAGTGGTCTGCTTGGACGGCAGCTCTTCCATGGCAGGGGATAAAGAAGTATGGGCCAAAGCCGTCGCGCTCACTCTGCTTCAGATTGCCCGCCGTCAACGGCGGTTGTTTCGCGCCATCTGTTTCTCTTCGGCCGACACGCCGCTCCAGGTCTTTGATCTCAATCCACGCGAGCGTTACCAGGTCGAGATGGACACAGTGATGGAACTCGCAGAGTATTTCCCCGGCGGCGGGACGGACTTCGAAAAGCCTCTCGATGCGGCACGCGAGTGTCTACGGCAATCACGGTTCAAACGCGGGGATATCGTCTTCATCACCGATGGAGAATGTCAGGTGCGACCAGAGTGGGCAGAGGCATTTCGCGCCGACAAAGAGGACATGGGGTTTTCGCTGTTTTCTATCCTGATCGACGTGGGTCCCAGCTCGCTCGGGGCTCTCAAGGAGTTCAGCGATAAGATCACAACTGTCTCGCGCCTGACCAGCGAGGGAGTGACGGACCTCTTCGTCGAGTTGTAAGGCAGGTTTCCTGCACGGGAGAACACGTATGGCACGTCATATCGCTGTGTGTCTGTCGTTCGACTTCGACGCCATATCGATTTGGGTGGGGCCCATGCGGGCACAGTCGCCGAGCGCGATATCCCGGGGGGAATTTGGCAAGGTCGGAACCCACCGGCTGCTCGAGGTGTTACAGCGCCACCAGGTGCCCGCTACCTGGTTCATTCCGGGTCACACGATCGACACGTTTCCTGACCTGGTGAAACGCATTGCCGATGCCGGTCACGAAATTGGCCATCACGGCTACTGTCATGAGAATCCGACATCCGTCCCAGTGGAAGAAGAACGACGCATTCTGGAGCGCGGCATTGCCTGCATCCAACGGATCACCGGCAAAGCGCCTCTGGGCTATCGTTCTCCGGCATGGGATCTCAGTCCCGCCTCTGTGAGTCTGCTGCTGGAATACGGCTTTCTCTACGATTCCAGCCTCATGGCCGACGACTTTACCCCCTACTACTGCCGGGTGGGGGATCTGGCACGGACGGACGGCCCCTATGTGTTCGGCAGGGAAGTTGACCTCGTCGAGCTGCCGGTGGACTGGAGTTTAGACGACTGGCCCTATTTTGGCCTCCATTGGCCTGCACGCCACGTCGGATTACGGAGCCCGGAGGAGGTGTATCGTATCTGGTCGGCAGACTTTGACTTTCTCTACCAGCGACTCGGGGAAGGAGTGTTCACGTTAACCATGCACCCCCAGGTGATCGGCCGCGGCCACCGTCTCCTGATGCTGGAGCGGTTGATCGAGTACATGAAGAGTCATGAAGGTGTGACGTTCAAGACGATGGGAGACGTCGCCACAGAGTGGAAACTGGCGCATCCCCTGGAACGAAAAGAGGAGGCACAAGGGTGATGCACGAGAAGGCACCGGCTGCCCTGTCTGATCTCCGCGTTCTTGACCTCGCCGATCTCACAGGTGCGCTGTGCGGCAAGTTGTTGGGTGACATGGGGGCAGATGTCATCAAGATTGAACCACCAGGCGGCGATGCCACCCGTGCGATCGGGCCATTCCTGGACGGCACCCCGCACCGTGAGCGGAGCCTGCTGTTCTGGTTCTACAATACCAGCAAGCGCGGGATTACTCTCGATCTCAGTACCCCCGAGGGGCAAGAGCTCTTTCGTGCCCTCGCAGGGAGGGCTGATGTGGTCATAGAGTCTTTTGCCCCGGGCACGCTGGACCGTTGGGGGCTAGGGTACGAGGCGCTAAAGCGTCTGAACCCGAAACTCGTACTGACCTCGATCACTCCTTTTGGTCAGAACGGCCCGTATCGCGACTATCGCTCCTGCGATACAGTCGCCCAGGCGCTTGGCGGGATGTTGTACGTCAACGGTTACCCCGACGAGCCACCCGTACGAGCGTTGGGGTTGCAGGCCTATCACAGTGCCTCCTTCTTCGCTGCCATCGGTACGATGGCAGCGTTATGGGCGCGCGACACGCTCGGCGAAGGGCAGTGGGTAGATATCAGCCTCCAGGAGGCAGTGGCGGCAGCGGTCGAACATGTCGCGCCGTTTTACCACCAGGGGTTGGGGATCGAGACGCGCCGTGGCACGCTGCACTGGAGTCGCTATTTTCGCGTCGTGCGGTGCAAAGATGGCTACCTCATGCACTGTTCCCTGGGCGACTGGACCTCGCTCGTCGAGTGGGTCAAGGCCGATGGCAAAGCCCAAGACCTGGATGAACCGCAATGGCATGACATCCGCTATCGCCGCGACCATGCCGAACACCTGTTCGATGTGCTGGACGAATGGGCAAAAGACTACAGCGTAGCAGAAATTATGGAAGGAGCGCAGTTGCGCCGTATCCCCTATGCCGTGGTCCGTCCACCTGAGGCACTGGTGGATGACCCTCAGCTGACCGCGCGGGGGTTTTTCTCTCCTGTCGAACACCCCGAGTTAGGCAGGACCTTCCGTTACCCTGGCGGACCCTTCTTCTTCACGGTCACCCCCTGGCGGATTGCTCGCCGTCCGCCTCTCCTGGGTGAGCATAACGCCGAAATCTACGGACAAGAGTTGGGGATCGATGCGCAACGCCTTACCGAGCTGGCGCACAGGAGGATCATCTAAGGTCTGCGGCGACACGGATGTCCAGGCGTCACCGCAGACCCCTTACCCGAACAGCTTCTGTCGCGCCGCTTCGGAGATGGCTATCACCGCAGGGTGCTTGAGCTTGCGCTCGACCGAGATGGCATAGAAACGTTCCCGCACGTTGTCTAGCCGCCCAACGAGCTGAACGCCGTACCGCCGTTGCATCTCTGCCTCGATGACCGATGGCCCTGGAAACAGCCCGATGCCACGTTGACCAAACTCGCTGAGCAGGGCGCTGTCCTCAAATTCGCCTGCGTTCGAAGGGTGAATATCTTCGGCAGCGAACCACTGTTCGAGAGAACGCCGCAACATGGTGTTATCCGTCGGCCAGAGAAACGGCGCACCGTTCAGCGAACGGGGAAAGTTGCGACGGTACATCGTCGCCAACTTGGCGGTGGCGAAAATGGCAACGCCACACTCACCCAAAAGGTGGTTGAACGCACGCACTTTGATCGTCGGCCCGATCGGCGCATCGGCGAGCACGAGGTCCAGTTCATGCACCGCAAGATCGGCAAGCAGCCGGTCCGCTTTATCCTCACGACACACGATATGGACGGGGTCGGCCAGACGCAGGGCTGGCTCGAGCAGGCGGTAGGCAATCAACTTGGGCAGCACATCGACAACGCCAACAACAAACCGCACTGGCCTGCCACGCGAGCGGCCTTTGAGCATATCCGTCAGCTCTCGGCCGAGGGAAAAGATTTGCTCGGCATAGCGGAACACCACCTGGCCAACCTCGGTGAGCACCAGGGTGCGGCCCACACGGGTGAAGAGCTTTTCTCCCAAGGCGCGTTCGAGGGCGCGTAACTGGGCACTGATCGTCGGTTGGCTCAGGTAGAGCTCCTCGCACGCGCGTGCAATGCTCCCCTCCCGGGCGACCACCCAGAAGTACAACAGGTGATGATAATTGAGCCACTCCATAGTGGATGGATAGATTTATTCTATAAAAAACGAACGAATTATCTATTTGCCTATGGATAGGGAATGCTTATAAATGACACACAGCAATTCCCGAAGACAAGGAGGGCCCAGGCATGAAAAACCAGCTCAAAACCATCCTGCTGCTGGGCGTGCTGTCCGCGGTGCTCATCAGCATCGGCGGCGCCTTAGGATCTGGCTATCTCTACGGGTTTACCATCCTGGCGGTGGTGCTGAACCTTGGCGCGTACTTCTTCTCGGACCGCATTATCCTCCGTATGCACGGCGCGCAAGAGGTTTCGCCCACGCAAGCGCCGGTGCTCCACCGGATCGTGGACGAATTAGCGCGACAGGCGCACATTCCCAAGCCACGCGTGTGTCTCCTTCCGGAGGAGCAACCCAACGCTTTTGCGACCGGGCGTAACCCGCGCCACGGTGTCGTAGCAGTGACCGCAGGTCTCATGCGCATCCTCGACGAACGCGAATTGCGCGGAGTCCTGGCCCACGAGATCGCCCACATCAAAAACCGCGATATTCTCGTCTCGACCGTTGCGGCTGCCATTGCTGCAGCGGTCAGCTATCTGGCCAACGCCCTGAGTTTTGCCGCCTTCTTCGGTGGCAACCAAGAAGACGGCGAAGAGGAAGAGGGGGCAGGCAGCGGTCTGCTGCTTGCGCTGTTCGCTCCCCTGCTGGCGACGCTCATCCAGTTGGGCATTTCCCGCACCCGTGAATATCTGGCAGACGAAACCGGAGCCCGTCTCTGCGGCGATCCCATGGCGCTGGCCCGTGCACTCGAGAAGCTCGAATTGAGCGCGCAGCAGATTCCTGTTATGGCACCGCAGCCTGCGACCGCCAGCCTGTTTATCGTCAACCCGCTGACAAACGGGAGCCGCCTCACGCACCTTTTTTCCACCCACCCGACGACAGCCGAACGTGTCCAGCGGCTGCGCGCACTTGCCCAGCGATGGCAGCGGGTGGCTGCCTGAGGGCGGCTCCTGCCTCAGGGGGTGCGTGTTCCTGGCTTTTGATGATAGGAAAGAAAGCAGAAGAGCAGCGACAGTGGAAACAATCGGTACTTTGCAGTTATGGATCGGGTTCACAGGGTTTGTCCTCGCCATGCTGGCGCTGGACCTCGGTGTCTTTCACCGCACCGCGCACGCCATCGGCGTGCGCGAAGCGCTGGCGTGGAGCGTCGTATGGGTCAGCTTAGCCCTCCTGTTCAACGTCGGGGTGTACGCCTGGTTCGGGACGGAGCGGGCGCTGGAATTCTTGACCGGCTATCTGATCGAGAAAGCACTCTCGGTCGACAACATTTTCGTCTTCGCGGTGCTCTTCTCTTATTTCGCCGTCCCCCCTGCCTATCAACACCGTGTGCTGTTCTGGGGCATTCTCAGTGCCCTCGTCATGCGCGGGGCATTCATCCTGGCGGGTGCCGCACTGATCCAAAAATTTCACTGGATCATGTACCTTTTCGGTGGGTTTTTGATCGTAACCGGGGTCAAGCTGTTTCAGCAACAAGAAGAGGACGTCCACCCGGAAAAGAACCCCCTGTTTCGGTTGTGCAAGCGCGTTGTTCCCTTGGTCCCCTCCTACCGAGGAGCCCACTTCTTCGTGCGCGAGGCCGGGCGGTGGTACGCCACCCCGCTCTTCTTGGTCTTACTCTCCGTCGAGGTGACGGATCTCATTTTTGCCATCGATTCGATCCCGGCCATCTTCGCTGTCACGTCCGATCCCTTTATCGTCTACACGTCCAACATCTTCGCCATTCTCGGGCTGCGCGCCCTCTACTTTCTCCTCGCAGGAGTGATGGGGTATTTTCACTATCTCAAAGTGGGTCTGGCCCTGGTCCTCGTCTTTATCGGCACCAAACTGCTCATCGTCGATCTCTATAAGATTCCCATCTCGGTGTCGCTCGCTGTGGTTGCGGTGCTGATCAGCGCGGCGATTGTTGCCTCACTCATCCACCCGCTTCCGGCTCCGTCAGCGGACGAGTCCTTGAAAGCAGTGGCAGCAGACAAAACGTCTTCCCTCCGGAACCAGGGGTAGTGGCAGCACCACCTTGTTTCGCGGAAGGGAGAGGGAGGTGGAAACCCTGACGTTCGTGCTGCTCTTCTTCGGCCTGGGGAGTTTGCTCATTGGCGCAGAACTGTTGGTGCGGGGAGCATCGAGACTCGCCGCTGCCAGCGGCATTTCTCCTCTTGTCATTGGACTCACGGTTGTGGCCTATGGCACCAGTTCGCCCGAAATAGCGGTGAGCGTGATGTCGGCTCTTGCAGGACAAGGAGACATTACCGTCGGCAACGTCGTCGGCAGCAATATCTTTAACGTCCTCTGTATTCTCGGCCTCTCCGCTCTCCTCGTGCCCCTGGTCGTCTCCCGCCAGCTCGTATGGCTCGAAGTTCCCTTGATGATCGGTATTTCGTGCGTGCTCCTGCTTTTCGCCCTAGATGGCCGCCTCGGCCGCTTCGAGGGAATGATACTCTGTATTGGGGCCGTGGCTTACACTGCTTTTTCCATTCACTATGGGCGCAAGGAAAACAGTAGAGAAGAGGTCTCTCTTGCCCAGACAGGTGTGGCAAAGCCAGGGAGCACGAAAAGCACACTGCTCACTGACTGCGCTGCCATCGTTACCGGACTGGCGCTCTTAGTACTCGGATCACACTGGTTCGTGCAGGGAGCGGTGGCAGTCGCGCGGTTCTTGGGGGTGAGCGACTTGATTATCGGTCTCACGATCGTTGCCGCTGGGACTTCTCTGCCGGAGATCGCCACCTCGCTGCTTGCCAGCGTGCGGGGGGAACGCGACATCGCAGTTGGCAATGTCGTGGGAAGCAACATT
>JANWXO010000008.1 GCA_025057295.1 Candidatus Binatia bacterium
GATCTCTGCAGCAAAGCACGCCAGATTCTCGCCTGTCACGTACACACGCAGTCGTGCACCGTCGGAGAGCCCGATCACCGTGATCGATGCGGTGTCGGCATTGCCACTGGTCGTTTCGATATCGAGGTAGGCAACGCGCTGACCGAACTCGGGGTACAGTCGCCAGCGGTGCTGTGGCGCCAGACGCGCGGTAAAATAGCGCGCATCGCGGCGTTCGAGCGCGCGGAGAGAGTGCTCGAGTTCGGCACAGATCGCATCGCGCTGCCGCTGCGGCAGGGGGGCGGAGTGCGGCGCCTCGAGAAACGACAGCCAGTCGGTCACCCCCGCGCGCCACAGTCGCCGTTCCGTTTTCTCGCCAATCCCCTGCACATGTTGAAAGGTATGCCGCAGCATCGACGGGTAACCCTCACACGCGAGGACCGAGGTGGGTTTTCCTCTGGCACGAGGCCGCCTGCCCGCTACTGCTCATAGCTACGCAACACCCGACCAGGACAGGCGCCGGTCAACTCGCCGTCGCGTAACACCACGTGGCCGTTGACAATCGTATAGCGATACCCGGCCGCGCGCGCGATCAAGCGCGAAGCCCCGCCCGGCAGGTCGCTGACGAACTCCTTCTCTTTCGCCCCTACGGTATCGGGATCGAAAATCGTGAGGTCGGCAGCAAACCCTTCCTTGAGCAGCCCCCGGCGCGGGATACCGAGCAACACGGCAGGATCGAACGTCAGCTTACGGACCGCCTGCTCTAACGACAAGGCGCGCCGCTCCCGCACCCAGTGGCTGAGGAGAAAGCTCGAATAGGTCACCTGACAGAGAAAGGCCACGTGTGCCCCCCCATCGGACCCACCAGTGAGGACGTAGGGATTGGTGGTCATGCTGCGGACAGCGTCTTCGTCCCCGTTCTGGAACCCGCGAATCAAGAACTGGGTCTCCAGATTCTCCGCGAGGGCGAGGTCGAGCATCGCGGCAAGCGGCGTTTTGTTCTGCTGCGCAGCGATGGTGACCATATCCTTGCCGATCAGATGGTTGTGTCGCGGCAAACGCACCGCGCTGACAAAGACATCCTGCAGGCGTTTGGAGAAGACTTTTGGTGTGGGATCATCGAGATCGGCCTGCATTGCGGCGCGGATCTGAGGGTTAGACAGATTGGCGATCTTCTGGGCGCGCGAGCCGGTGAGTGCGGCTTTCCACCCCGGCATGTCTTCGAAGACCGCCCCGCGCAGTGTGAAGGTGAGGTCGAACCGTTCGCACAGCGCCAGGGGGTGTACTCGTGCTCCCTCCTGGAACAGCTCCGCCGTCCAGTCCAGGACCTGACGCCAGTGATGCGGCGCCTCCCAGGTGTGGGACAACAGGTTCCAGACAACCGGGCGTCCACTCTCGCGCGAGAGCCGGGCCAGATACTCCATGTCCGACGGCCCCACTTGGGGAATCCCCGGGGGGATGACACACACTGTCCCACGGTGGAACTCGCGCAACGTGCGTGCGAGCGCGACGGTTTCATCTTGGGTCGCAAAACGACTGGGCACGGGCACGCCATCGCCGTCAAAGTGGACGGGACCGGAAGAAGAGGAAAAGCCGAACGCCCCTGCACGCATGCACTCGGCCACCACTTCCTGCATACGGCTGATCTCTGCAGGGGTCGCGGGCCGTTTGCGCGCCTCCTCTCCCATCACATAGTAGCGGATGGTCGAGTGGGGCGCTAAAGCCATCACGTTCACGCCGAGCCGCTGCGCGAGCGCGTCGAGGTACTCCCCGTAACTCTCCCAGGTCCAGGGCACCCCGGCCTGCAAGCTCGCCAGCGGCATCGCCTCGACTTTGACTAACATGCGCGTGATGTAGTCGCGGTCCTGCGGTTTACACGGCGCCAGACCAAAGCCGCAGTTGGTCATGAATACACTGGTGAACCCGTGCCAACAACTCGGTGTTGCCCAGGGATCCCAGAATAGTTGCGCGTCATAGTGAGTATGGACATCGATAAAACCGGGAGCGACCACCAACCCACGGGCATCGATCCGTTCCTTTGCCGGGCCGGCGATTTTCCCGAGAGCGACAATGCTGCCATCGGCAATCGCCACGTCACCGTGATAGCCGGGCAACCCAGATCCATCGACGATGAACCCATCGGTGATGAGCAGATCGTATTGCATAGCGGTTCCCTCCTGCACACGCACTTCGGGCACTGTATCCTACTTGTCCAGGGTTCGACAAGCAGAAGCGGCCCGTTCAGGGCGCCAGCGAGGAGGATGACGGCGGAAGCGAATTGGTGTACAACTGACACCAACCCAGAGGAAGGGGGTTCCGCCTCTCCTGCGCGAGGCTGGACCCCCGGGAGGGAAGAGCGATGCGGATGGTGGTTGGTGGGGTTGTCGCCCTCCTGTGCGCAGCCTGCGCGACGACGGGACTCACGCCCTCGCTTCCTCCGACTCCGACGGCACCCTTCGTCTCGTGGAGCCATCGCGGCAGGCCGGAGAAGCGGGTGTGCGTGCTGCCGTTTGCTGACCGTACCGGCACTGCAGGGCTCGCCCTGCACGTGCGCCAGAGTTTTGCTGGCCAGCTCAGCGTCAAGCGCTTCCATGATGCCGAACTGTCCGAGATCGATGCGCAACTCGCTGCGCTCGCAGCAGATTGGCGGACGCAACCAGCGCAGCAGGTAGGAAAACTCTTGGGCTGCGATGCATTGATCTACGGCGAGGTGACACGAGCCGGTCGCTGGTACCTGAGTGTCTACTCCCGTGTGTTCTTGGAAGGCACCATCCGCATGGTCGACGCGACGAGCGGCCAGACCCTCGTTCAGCACACCTACACGACACGCTTTCATGGCGGTGGGATCCCCTTCTCCCCGCTCGGGGTGCTCACGAGCTCAGTATTAAATTTGCGCCACATGGGGGAAACAGAGTTAGTCAAAGTCGTCGATGATCTGGGGCGCCACCTGGCAGCAGCAGTACCAGATCTGCCCACGCCCGGGCCCCAGACGTCTTCTCAGCCGCCCTTGCCGGCCACTCCCGCCGAGCACCAGGCGCCTCTCTCCGACCCCGTCGTTGCACCTCCGCACTATCGGATACAGGTGGTGACCTGTCGTTCGTCGGACGAGGCGCGGCACGTCGCCCGTCTCCTGCGCGACAAGGGCTACCGACCCGCCATTGCCGAGGTGCACGAGGATGGACAATCGCGGCACCGCGTCGTCCTCGGCCCTTTTGCCTCCTTCCAGGAGGCAGCACGGGTGCGCGCGGAGCTGCAACACACTGTTGACTTCTCACCGATAGTGACTCGCGTCACAGCCCGACAGCCCTGAGCCCGCTCTTCCGGCGTGCAGCAGCGACAGCGCACTCTTGTCAGGTGCCGATGTGGGTGCTTTAACCTACAGGGTGAAACAGACTCACAGCTGGAAAGGGGAATCCTAATGGCGGGGAAGTTAGATGGCAGAGTCGCGATTGTGACGGCTGGCGGTGCCGGTATCGGAGCGGCGAGTGCACGACGCCTCGCCCACGAAGGTGCGGCCGTGGTGGTGGCAGATTTGAGCGGCACGCGCGCCGAGGCGGTGACGACCCAGATCCGTGCGCAGGGTGGCCAGGCGGTGTGGATCAAGATGGACGCTGCCGATCCAGAGGGGGTGTACGCAACGGTTCAGCTGGCGCTGCAGACCTACGGCCGCATCGACATTCTGTTCAACAACGCAGGGATGGCCGAGATCGCGTTGCTGGATGAGATCTCTCTAGAGAGCTGGCAGCGCGTGCTGGCAGTCACGCTGACCAGCGTCTTTCTCGGGATGAAGTACTGCCTCCCGATCATGCGCAAGCAGGGGAAAGGAGCGATCATCAACACCGCCTCCATTTCCGGTATGGGCGGGGATTACGGCCTCTCGTCCTACAATGCGGCAAAGGCGGGTGTGATCAACCTCACGCGCGCGGCTGCTCTCGAGAACGCACGTTATAACATTCGGGTCAACTGTGTGTGTCCAGGAGCCATCAACACGCGCGCGGCTGAGATCTTAGGTGGGAACAGGGCCGATGAATTTCGTCGCCTCCAGGCGCAGGCTCACCCCCTGGGGCGCATGGGGGAGCCGGAAGAGATCGCCAATGCCGTGCTGTTTCTCGCCTCCGATGACTCTTCGTTCATGACCGGGGCGATGCTCGTCGTCGACGGTGGGGTCACGGCACACACAGGGTTACCGAGCTTCCCGCACTTTGTGCAGACACGGCAGTAGGCATGGATTGGCGCTCGCTCGTCCCGGCGAAACAGCAAGAGATTCGTCGTCTGACCGCGATACCTCTCCGTGAGGTGACGCCCAGTACGCGCGACTTTACCCGCGCTGTGACCACCCACAAACAGGAGGTCACGGTGATCGCTGCCCTCAAACGGACAGATCCCGACACCGGGCGGTCTTGGAGCGACTGTGACCTCGTTGCGGTGGCGGGTGCATGCGACGAGGCGGATATCGGTGCAGTCGCCGTCTATACCGAGGCCAGTCTGTTCGGTACCACTCTGAGTGACTTGCGAGCGATTGCGACGGCGGTGTCGGCCCCCATCCTCTGCCTCGATCTCGTCTTGCATCCTCTCCAGCTCTACCACGCGCGGCTGCATGGAGCAGATGCTGTGCTGCTCCACGCTGAGGCCGTCAATCCGGCGATGCTGGCCACCCTGATCGCCGTCGCGCAGTCGCTCCATATGGCACCGGTGGTAGCCGTACAAACTCCCAGTGAGGTAGCACAGGCACTGACCGCTGGAGCATCGCTCCTCGGTCTTGCCTGCCCTGCGGGCAGAGTAGATCCGGTACACACGCAGGCACTCGCGGCCCTCGTCCCACCCCACAAAACCCTCGTCGCCGTGGACCCGATTCGTTCCGCTCGCGAGTACGCAGCCCTGCAAGGAGTGGTAGACGCGGCCCTCGTGAGCGACATCCTGCTCGACACGCCGACCGTCGAGGTGGCACTAAAGCACCTCACCACCCCGGAGATTCCCTAAGAATCGAGGGCGAGAGGTTGTCGCGGTGTCCTACGGCAGCGTAAAGGTGAAGGCATCAGGCCGCACGGTGATGACTGGACACGGCGCAGCCCGCACAACGTGTTCAGCAACACTCCCGAGCAACATATGGGCGAGGCCGGTGTACCCATGGGTCCCCATCACGATCACATCCACCTGGCGTTCTTCCGCATACGCGAGGATCGCTGTCGCCGCTCTGCCCTCGGTTGTGTGCTTCTCCCAGGAGATCGTGTCCAAGAACGGAAGGCTGGCCAAGAAGGCGTGCCACTCCCCCTCGATATCCGCTGGCGTGAGCACCGGGGTGGGAGGGATAGGAGCCAACTCGGGACCGTACACCGAGGTATAGATGAACGAGAGGTCCACGGCGTGGAAAAAGAGCACGCGACCACCGAAACTCTGAGCCAAGGAGATCGCTTCTTCTGCCGCTTTTTTCGCGCAGGAGGAAAAGTCGGTCGGTACCAGGAAGACCTTACTGTCGGGGGCGAAAACTCGTTTGGCCACCAAAACCGGCACGGACGCTTTGCGCACCACCCGTTCGGCCGTACTGCCCAGCCACCCGCCATTCGCCTTCGTCGGACCGCCGACGACCAGGAGGTCGCCGCGCCAGGCGCGGCAAGTGACGATGAGCTCCACAAAGGGCTTCCCTGTCCGCACTTCGTATTCTGCCGAGAGCGAGGCCAGCTCGCTGCTGGTAACGAGCGTTTCCAGCTTCTCCCCAGCCCTTTGGGCGATCTCTTCGAGGGAGTAAGGAGGGGTCAACGGATGAGAAAGGCGTTGGTACACATGATAGGGTTCGACGACATAGACCAGTTTCAGCGCTGCGCCGCAGCGGCGGGCCAGACTGACCGCTGATCGCACCGCTACCTCACCGCTCGCTTGCAGATCGTGACCAACGACAATGCGCTGCAGTTGACTCATATCCCCCCTCCCGTTCGGTCGGTTGCACGCCTCTCCACTTTCCTCCAGAAACGGGGAAAATGCAACCGTCGTCCTGAAGACTGCGAGCCAGCTATGGACGATACGCTGCAGAAAGGGTTCCTGCCCCGGGTTGAAAATTACCGGTAGAAGCGTGGCCTGTTCCTCGGCGAACAGGCTGGTACAATGGTACCCGGGAGAGGGAAAGGGGATGAAGTTTTTGCGCCCTGCTTCGTCTGTGTTTATACACATGTCGCATCTGCCGACGCGCGCGTCGTGGGCAGGGCGCGGCACGAAAGGAGCCTCAATGAAGAAGCGGCAATGGCAAGCTTTTCTCCAGGAGAAGCGCCTGCTCTGTGTTCTCCTGCTGAGCATTCTCGTTTCGGGCTGGGGGATCCTGACAGTGTCCCCGCTGGGAGCACCACCTTTCACGCAGGGAGCAGCAGGGGGAACCGCATGGGCGCAAGCAACGCAACCCCCGTCAATCGCCGATGTGGCGCAGAAGGCGATGCCAGCAGTGGTCAACATCTCAACCACCCAGAAGGTCGAGCGTCGCCGCGCACCTGCGCCTTTTCCTATGCCGGGCCCACCTTTTGGCGAAGGAGATCCCTTCGAGGAATTCTTCCGCCGCTTCTTTGGCGACCGCCCTCCCTTTAGTGGTCCGCTGCGCAGTTTAGGGTCTGGTTTCATTATCAGCGAAGACGGCTATATCGTCACCAACCATCACGTCATTGCCGGCGCAGACAAAATCACCGTCCGCCTTCCGCTGCCGCGGCAGGAAGAATATCAAGCCACCATTGTCGGTACCGACGAGAAAACCGACCTCGCCCTGATTAAAATCGACGCGAAACACCCCCTGCCGACCGTACCGCTGGGCAAGTCGGCTGAGCTCCGCGTGGGAGACTGGGTCGTTGCCATCGGCAATCCGTTCGGACTGGAGCAGACGGTGACAGTTGGGATTGTCAGTGCCAAGGGCCGGGTCATCGGAGCGGGACCGTACGACGACTTCATCCAAACCGATGCCTCGATCAATCCGGGGAACTCGGGTGGTCCCCTGTTAAACCTGCGCGGCGAGGTGATCGGGGTCAACACGGCAATTTTCAGTCGCGGGGGAGGAAATATCGGGATCGGCTTTGCCATCCCGATCGATCTGGCCAAGACGGTCGTGGCCCAGCTGCGAGAGACCGGTACCGTCACCCGTGCCTGGCTCGGCGTGTTGATCCAAGCGGTCACGCCCGAACTTGCACGCTCGTTCGGGTTGGAAGAGACGCGCGGCGCACTCGTGGCTGAAGTCACCCCGGGCAGCCCGGCGGACCAAGCGGGTCTCCAGCGCGGAGATATCATAGTACAGTTCAATGGCACGGCGATCCGCGACTCGCACGAGCTGCCCACCCTCGTGGCTCAGTCGCCTGTGGGCTCGCGGGCACGGGTCACCGTCCTGCGCGATGGCAAAGAGCGGACGTTTACCGTCACTCTTGGTGAACTAAAGGATCAAGAGGCAAAAGCGCGCAGCGGTGAATCGCACTGGGGAATGACCGTCGCCGACCTCACCCCCGAGTTGGCACGGCGCTTCCAGCTCGAACAGGACCGGAAGGGGGTTGTGGTCACCGAGGTTGACCCTGGCAGCCCTGCCGATCTCGGCGGACTGCGTCCCGGGGACATGATCGAGGAGGTCAACCGCCAGCCGGTGAGTTCGGTGAAAGAGTTCACCGCGGCGGTTGCGAACGCGAAAGACCGCGACACGCTCCTCCTGCTGGTGCGGCGTGGAACTACCAGCTCGTTCTTCGCCTTGCGACGGGAGGAAACGCGCTGAGACGAGGATCGTGTGGGTTTCCGTGCCGCGCCCGCGATGACGCACCAGATCACCGGCTCACGAGGGATCGTTGTCCTCTTCTGTCTCTCCTGGCTGGCAATCGCACCAGGGTGCGCCGTGCGGCGCTGGGTCACTGGGACGACCGTGCCCCCTGCGGAAAGCGGGAACCCGCAGTACAAAACCGAAGAGGAACTCCTCACCATTGTCGCTGCCTTGCAGCGCGCCGCCGACACCAATACCTACCGCTTCCCCATTCCCAAAGATGTGACCGGCGCCAACATCTACAAAGCAACCCTGGCACGGCTGCGCGATTATGAGAGCAAACATCCAGGGGCCTATCCGGAACTGGTCGCCTTCACCCGTGCGCGGGCGTACGAAGGACTGCACGAGTACGAACAGGCGATCGCCCACTATCATATCGTGAGTCAGACCTCGCACCGCCTGCGCGACGAGGCGGCCAAGGCAGCCGCTCTCCTTGCGCGCTTTCACGCCCTGCGACAACCGCTGCGTGCCGAGACTCTGCCTGCCTATCTCCAGGCTCTCGACGCTCGCGTGGCCGACTGGCACGCCCTGCGCCAGGAGGTGGCGGGAACCCGCTACGAGCCGCTCGCACGCGAGCAAGAGGAGCGCTGCGATCAGCAGAAAGTGGCATTCCTCCTGGTCAACCGCCACCACTTGGAAGACGGCACCAACAAGGTGATCGCAGCCTACCAGCACTTGCTCAGCAAGCATCGCGAGAGCAAGCACTTCTATCGCTATCAGATCGAGTTTGGCGACTTCTACTTCACCCTGGCACAGGAGTACGTGGCGCGGAATGGTCCGGACACGCTGGAGTTTCACCCCGACACCTTTCTGCAGCTGAGCCGCGCCGCATTGCAGCTCTACGCCCGTGTCGCTCAGGTCGACGGGGTGATGGAAAAGTTGGAAGCCAAGGGCAAGCTGGAAGCGCTGAAAGCATACATGGCGCAAGTGGGACGCACAGGCATGTAACCCGATACGGGAAGAGCCACGCACGACCGCTGCGGCCGTAGCAGCCGTGGGCGACGCAGGCCGGCAGGAGAGCCCTTTCCCTGCCGGCTGCTCCACCGGTCGCAGGAGGGCCTGGCTCGCGTTATCCAGCCAGGGTCTTTGCCCTCGTTTGCCACGATGATATGTCACGCGCAGAGAGGAAAGGAGTCTGACATGACGGCATATCGAATCGAAACGGACAGCATGGGTGAGGTGCGCGTTCCCGCCGATCGCTATTGGGGAGCGCAGACGGAACGTTCACGGCTCAATTTCCCCATCGGGGTCGAGCGCTTTCGTTTTCCCCGCGCGATCATTCGCGCTTTCGGGATCTTGAAAAAGTGCGCGGCATTGGCGAACGGGGAGCTGGGACAACTGCCGCCAGAGAAGGTCGATCTGATCGTGCGTGCAGCGGACGAGGTGATCGCTGGGAAACTCGACGACCACTTTCCCCTCGTCGTGTTCCAGACCGGCTCGGGAACCCAGACCAATATGAACGCCAACGAGGTGATCTCCAACCGTGCCATCGAACTGGCAGGGGGCGTCCTGGGGTCGAAAAAACCGATCCACCCCAACGACGACGTCAACCGTGGGCAGAGTTCGAACGATACCTTTCCCACCGCGATGTATATTGCGGCGGTAGAGCAGCTCGAGGATGTCCTGATCCCTGCTGTGACGCTGTTACGCAACACGCTCCACGCCAAAGCCCAACAGTTTGCCCACATCGTGAAAATCGGCCGCACTCACCTGCAGGACGCGACGCCCATCACGCTAGGACAGGAGATCGGTGGGTGGGTGGCGCAACTCGATGCCGCACTGGACGGGGTGCGGCAGACGATCCCGGGCTTGTGCGAGCTCGCCATCGGTGGCACCGCAGTCGGCACCGGACTCAACGCGCACCCACGCTTCGGCGAGGTCACGGCGGCGAAAATCTCGCAGGAAACCGGCAAACGGTTCATCTCGGCACCGAATAAGTTCGCCGCCCTGTCGGCACACGACGCTCTCGTGACCGCCAGCGCCGCACTACGTACCCTCGCCGGCGCGCTCATGAAAATTGCCAATGACGTGCGCTGGCTGGCCTCCGGCCCGCGCGCGGGCATCGGCGAAATTCTGATCCCGGAGAACGAGCCGGGATCCTCCATCATGCCGGGGAAGGTCAACCCCACACAGTCGGAGGCGCTCACCATGGTCGCCGTGCAGGTCTTTGGCAACGATCTCGCCGTTGCCTTTGGCGGATCACAGGGGAACTTCCAGTTGAACGTCTTCAAGCCGGTGATGATTCACAACGTGCTGGAGTCGATTCAGTTGCTCGCCGACGCCTGCAAGGCCTTCAACGATCACTGCGCGGTCGGGATCGAGCCTAATCTGCCGGTGATCCAGAAACACTTAGAGGAATCGCTGATGACGGTAACGGCCCTCAACCCCTACATCGGCTACGACAAGGCAGCCCAGATCGCGAAAAAAGCGCACAAGGAAGGCACAACCCTGCGCGAAGCCGCGCTCGCCCTCGGCTACGTGACACCCGAGCAGTTCGACCAGTGGGTGCGGCCAGAAAAAATGACCGGGCCAATGGAAGAAGGGTAGAAGTACGCGACTACCCACTCGCACTGCTCGCACGAGGCTGCATACCGCACCCCCAGGAGGCAACCCGCGCGGGGAAAGGGACCAAGGGGACAGGAGCGACAGGGGCCGGAGGCTACTGCCGCAACAGGATCGCCACACACTGCTGCACCGCTGCCTCGGCCTTGTCGCGCAGAACCGCAGCGGTATTGTGGCTGATGGGGTGAGGGATGACGGCGAGGGGGTACTCCGGCCTGCCGGAGACGCCGGCCATGGCCTTGGCCGTCTGGACGAAGCGGTCCGTGACGATCGTGGTCGCCCGGATTCCTCGCTGCTCAGCGAGAAGCGCGTCGTGCACACTGCACGACGAACAGCTCCCTCAATCCCCAACTGCGGAGATCACGGCGTCACAGCCTGTCATGCGCGCGAACACCTCCGGGGGTGCCGGACGACTGGCGTCGGGCTTTTTCAGGCGCACGACCTGACGCACGCCGTAGCGTGTACGCAAGAGCTCTTCGACGTGGTCGAGAAATTCGCGCACGTTCAGTTTGCTATTGTCCAAAAGCGCCACCGTTCGCCCAACTAGGGATCGTAACGGGGCGGTAGTGGCGGTTTCCGGTCCACTCGCAGCGTACGTAGGATCAAGCACGCGAATGCTCATACTCGTGCTCCTGTGACGGACAGTGGCGGCTCCCCAGGAGGCGTCCGGTTCCCTCGCGTCATACCGTGACGATCGCTTTCGTCACCGCACGCGAGCGCGATCCGAGCCACGGAGGGACAATCGCGGCGAATCCGCCGGCCGGACCGCCAGCCGCAATCACGAGCAGATCGTCCGGCGTACGCAAGGCGGCGAACTCTTGCTCCGGGCCGCCGCCGCGATCGACGATATTCTTCTTGCCTACGGTTGCCCATTCACGTCGCCTCACACGGGCGTAGCGGTAGACGTACTCGCGGATGTCTTGCTTCTGCCAGCCAGCCGCAGCGAAGATGTCGCGCAGCTGTTTGGGGACGATCAACGCGTAATTGCCGGGCCACACCGAGTAGGTCAGCATATTGTGGCGGATCTCCGCAGCGACAGTCGCCGCCAGCTCCTCAGGATCCTGAGTCCACTCATTCATCAGCTGGCGGGGGGATTCCCCTGCCAGCACCGTGACCGCCGACACCCCAGCCGGGATACCACGCTCCTGCGCGAGCGGGACCCACGGACTGTCCTCTTCATCCTCGGCAATACAGAAGGTAAATTTTCCCGGATGACCGAGCGTCGCGCGGTCAAGCTGCCCAGGGATACAGCCAAGCACGTTCAGCAAAACCAAACGAATGGCACGACCGATGGTCGCATTGGCACGGCTGCCGTTGCCCAGCACATTATGCGTCGCATTCATGCCGATGGTCGTGCGGATAGGACCATTCACGACGATAAACGGCGCGCTGCCGCCGGTGCTCGCAGTGGAGCCGTGCAGGTTGAACTCCGGTTCGCACATGGCGCGCAGCACGGCCACCACAACCGGCATGTAGGCAGGCAAACATCCGGCCATCACCGCGTTGATCGCGACCTTCTCCGCTACCAGCGGGCGCTGGCGCACTGTCTCGATGCCGATGACTTCTCCCGGTGACAGCCCTGCGGCGTCGAGGCACGCGCGCACCTGCTCTTCCGTCGGGGGAACGATAGGCAGCCCATCCGTCCAGCCTTGTCGTTGGTAAAACTCATTCGCCTCCAATGCATCCGGCAGCTCATAGGTCGCTGATTGTAGCGGTTGGGTCATCATAACCATCCCTGCTCTGTACACAGCAGACGCAGTCCCACGGGTAGCAGCAACAGGCAGAGAAAACAAGCGGCAACCCGGTCTTGCTCCGGTAGGGCGGAGACCCGTGTTTCCACGTCTCCCCCATCCTTGAGGAGAGAGCTGCGAGAGCCGGCCTGCTGAGTCAGAACGTAGGAACGGATCAGATTGCGCGCGGAGGGAGCTAGTGGTAGGCTCGGGATTCGTACAAACCTGCGCCACACAAAGGAGGGAAACGGTATGCAGTACCAGTTCGTGTCTGGTGACGACCATATGGATCTCGCCTACATTCCCGCGCAGCTGTGGCAGGAACGGGTGCCAGCGAAGTTCAGAGACCGGGCCCCCCGGGTGGAAGACACCCCCCAGGGACGACGGTGGGTGTGCGAGGGCCAGCCCTGGCCGTTCGGGGATCATGGCACTATGCGCCGTGCTGCTGGAGTGCTGACCGGTGCCATCCCGCGCGCCGGTGTGATCGAGGAGCCCGAGCCCGGTATCTTTCGGCCATCGACTCCCAAGTATCGGCTGGAAGATATGGACCGCGACGGGGTGGATGCACAGGTTATCTACGGTCCGCCACTGCCCTTGTCGTTCAAAGACCCGGAGCTGCAGGTCGTCTGTCTCGAGGCCTATAACTCGTGGCTGGCCGAGTTCTGTGCCGCCGCTCCCGAGCGCCTGATCGGCATTGCTATGTTGCCCATGCACGACCCCGCAGCCACGCTCAAGGAGTTACAGCGGGTCGCGAAACTGGGGCTCAAGGGTGCCCTGTTCGGCGTGTTCGATGCGGTGAAGCCGGTATTCGACGAATGCTGGGAGCCCCTGTGGGCCGCAGCGGCGGAGGCCGGTATTCCGATCAGCTTCCACCTCGGTGGCGGCATACGTACCGCACGGGTGACCGATCCCAGACGAGGCCAGGCCGCGGCGTTTGTCTCGGCGGTGCCCATGCAGCTCGATGAAGCGCTGTGTGAGATCATTTTCTGCGGCGCGCTCGACGCGCATCCCAATCTCAAAATCGTGCTGGCCGAGGCGGGAATTGGCTGGGTGCCTTATCTGCTGTGGCGGATGGACCATGAGTACGACAAACAGCTCCATCACCTGGTCAAGCTCTCGGCCAAGCCCAGCGAGCTCTTCCGCCGCCAGATCTGGGTCACCTTTGAAGAGGACGATATCGGTCTGAAGCTGATCTCAGACCTGGGCGAGGACAACGTCATCTGGGCCTCGGATTACCCACACCCAGACAGTACCTGGCCGCACTCGCGAGCCTACGTGGAGCACCACATGGGCTTCTTGCCAGAGTCCGTGAGAAAAAAGATTACCTGTGACAATGCGGTCAGGCTGTACAACTTGCAACAGGTGTGAGAGGCTGCCCGTATTCCGCGGTCAGCCCTGGATCTCATCTAAAAGTGGAACGCCAGGGCTGTGCCGCGGGAGAGGGAGGGATCTCTACTGGGCGATCAACCCGCCATCCACCGCCATGGGAAGGCCGGTGACAAACGACGCTGCATCCGAACACAACCACACCACTGCTTCAGCGATCTCCTCCGGTTTACCTAACCGTCCGACCGGTTCGAGCGCGGCGATACGTTCTCCTGCCTGTGGGTTGCGCTGAAAGAGCCGCTCGACCATCGGCGTGTGAATGACACCTGGACACACGGCATTGATGCGAATCCCGCTCTTGGCATATTCCAGGGCCGCGGCTTTGGTGAGCCCCACCACAGCGTGCTTACTGGCGACGTAAGCGGGAAGTCCGGCAAACCCCACCAGTCCCGCCACCGAGGCGGTGTTCACGATCGCCCCTCCACCTTGCTTCAGCATCTGTGCGATCTCGGCCTTCATGCACAGCCATACGCCCTTCAAATTGATGGCGAGCGTGCGATCCCAGTTCTCTTCCGTGCACTCCACCGTCGACGCCATCACCCCTTCGATGCCGGCATTGTTGAAGGCACAATCGAGGCGTCCGTAGGTCGCCACGACCTGGGAAATCAGGGCGTTGACCTCCGCAGGCTGGGCAACGTCCGCTTTGACGAACAGCGCGTCGCCGCCAGCACCTCTGATCAGCGCCACGGTCTCCTCGCCGCCGCTGCTGACCACGTCAGACACCACCACCTTCGCGCCCTCACGGGCAAACGCCAACGCCGTGGCGCGGCCAATTCCTGACGCGCCGCCGGTGACCAACGCGACTTTGCCTTGCACCCGTCCTGCCATAGCGTTCTCCTTCCTCACATGATGTGTCGCTAGACGAATCAGGCCCACCCCCAGGGGTCAACCCGGGGACGTATCAGGCAGCGGTGGGTACGCACCACCCTGCCAGATTTAGCCGCCGGTGTCCGCTTTGGTGACAAACTTGTCATAAAAGATGTCGCGCTCGGGTACACCACTGCTGGTCAGCAGCGTCAGGGCAGCATCGATCATGGCCGTGGGACCACACATGTAGACTTCCATGTTCCGCAAGCCCGGGATACAGCGCTTGACCACCTCGGTGATGAGACCGACTTCACCGTCCCACGCATCCGTCGGTAGCGGTTCGGAGAGGGCTGGAACAAAGCGGTAGCGTGGCAGCCGCTCGGCAAAGGCGGAGAGTTCGTCGAGCAAAAAGAGATCACGACGGGAGCGTGCTCCGTAGAAGTAGGTCACCGGCCGTGCATCGTGCCGCTCGGCCATGTCGCGCAACAGCGCCAGGATGGGCGCCATGCCCGAACCACCGGCGATAAAGAGCGCAGGACGTCCACTGTCGCGCAAGTAAAAGTTGCCGTAGGGGCCTTGCAGCGTGAGCCGGTCGCCTATGCGGAGGCGTTCGCTGAGGTAGGTCGAAAATACCCCCCCAGGCATCAGCTTGATCATCAGCTCGACGACGTCGTGGCGGCTGGGCGGATTGGCCATCGAGTAGGAACGCCACTCGCCGGTACCAGGAACGAGCAGATCGACATACTGCCCGGCTTTGAACGAGAGCGTTGCCGGTGCCACAAGCCGGAGCTGTAGCCCACGGATGTCGTGGGTCAAGGGGATGATCTGCTCCACTGCCGCCTCGTAGGTCTGGATCGGCGAGGCGGCGAGCAACTCATCTTCGTCGTACTCGGAGACGTCGATCACTACATCGCTCAACGGGTAGGCCGAGCAGAGCAGCGCATAGCCCTGCTCGCGCTCGAAGTCCATCAACGCGAAGCTGGACGCCGCGGTCAGATCGACCTCTCCCTCGAGGATGAGGGCCTTGCACGACCCGCACCCTCCATGCTTGCAGCCGTAGCGCAGGTTGAACCCCTGCCGCAGCCCGGCGGCCAGAATGGTTTCATCCTCGTTGCAGGTGAACTGCTTGGCGAACGGCTCTAGTGTGATGGTGTAGGCCATGGACAACCCGTCGAGGTTCGGCGTTCTCAGTGCTGCACGGCAGCAGCCTGGCGCAACGGCGAGACCACCTCGTAGCGACAAGCGCGCAGATCGTCGATCGTCCACAGACGTTTGGGCTCCAGGACTGGCTGTGCGATGAGCGTTTTGCCGTCTTCCCGCACGTAGCCCAGGTCGAGCACGACGTCGGCGAGATCCCATCCGTCGTAGAGATCGTAAAAACTCTTGAAGCCGGAATAGTGCACCGGATCCTGTTCGTAGATCCACTGACAGGCAGGTGAGCAAAAACAGAGCGTCTGCCCGTTTATCACCACCGTGCGGCCAGTGCTGGCGTCGGGGCGCGGGAAAATCCAGGGGAGCTGGCACACCTGGCAGAAGGCAGGGAGTCCGCCGAGCTCTTTGGTGATCAACAAATGTGCATCGGGATCGGTCATCTGCTTATAGGCTTCCCAGAACTTGCCATAGTAGCCGTACCAGCCCGGGTATTTCTTCTCGAACCACTCCATCTCACGCTCATCGATGGGATCATAGCGGTGGAAAAACACCGGCCAGGCGCCGAACAGATAGAGCGCCGCACTGTGGGATGCCCACTCGAGGTTTTTCACCACGTCGGGTAGCCAGCGCGGCTCTGTGATGCCGTACTTTGCCAGCTTCTGGTAAAACCCTCCGTAATAGTCTTCCAGCACCCAGCGGTGAGACATCTCTTTTGCCGACTCGGTTTTGTGGCGGACAAAATAGTCGGCAAAGAGCGCCAACCCCACCTCGAATCCCATATGTCCTCGCCAGGCCCATTTATCGAACACCTGCTGGATCAGCGGAATATTGCGATCGTCTTGCAGGAGGGTCATCAGCGTGGCGTAGCCGTTGGCCATGTGGCGCGCCTCGTCGGACTGGATAGTCAGCATGGTCGAGGCCATGATGGGATCGCCACTCAGGGTCGCGGCGCTGGAGAGGCCGACGAAGAAGATGTTGGAGAAGGCGGTCTCGATAAAGGCCTGCAGACCGATGGAGGTTTCCACCGCGTCGCAGGTCGAGAAGTCTTCGCACATGGAGCGAAAAATACCGGCACCGACGTTGTTGCCCGCCGCCTGGAGAGCGATGTCATAGCCGGCGGGATCTTCCCACGTCCGCATGTGGTGGCGCAGGGTGTTCATTTCCAATTGCGTGTGGCGCATCTCGTCGAGCACCTGCATCATGTAGCCCTGCCGCAGCTCCATGGGTGCGACCACACGGGCCAGACGGCCCATCTGCCGGCCAGCGGAGTATTCGATCGCCGAGAGGTTCGACAGCGCAAATTTCATCCCCTCCATCCAACGCGGGTCAGGGGTGGCGCTTTGGAAACGACTGGCCGCTTCGAGGATGGCGTAGTGGCGGCTCTCCTTTTCCCGCTCCATGGCAAAATATTCGCGGATAAAGGTCTTGAAGGGATCGACCGCTTTCTGAGGCAGGTGGAAACGGGTGGGCTCGACGTACTTTTCTGCTGGCGCGATATAGGTCGGCTCCCAATCGATATTTTTCACGCGTTCATAGGCTTTGCTGAGACTGCGGGCCATAAGGATCCTCCTGCACGAAGAGATGGGATTACACCAGCTCCGTCGTGATGGTCACGCACTCATCCTCGACCCTGATGCGTCCATGGTAGGACGAGAGGATCACGAGGAAGGTAGGAACATCGTAGGGACGGCCGAGCTCCTCCGCGATCAAGGGGAGGGAAAACTCCAGCCGCTGCGGGCGCTCGATCGAGATGTACGAGGGATGGCGGGTAATCGTTGCCTGTGGGTCGGTTCTGGCGATCACCGCCGCCACTGCCTCGGCTTCCTCTCCGGCCATCAGCTTCACTCCAACGGTATCCCTTGCCTGAATAAGAGTGGGCGCGTTGCTCATGCCTGCACCTCCTGTGGCACGGGCAAACCGAGATCCTGCAGCAGCGTGCGGTATTCGGTCGTCACCCGCTGCCAGGCGGTCGCAAAGGTCAGGGGGTGTTTTTCTGCCAAAGTAAAGAGGGGGGCACAGGCATGCGCGGCCCGCACCGCACGCGGGGTCCACAGGGACACCCATTCCGCGATGACCGTGCGATTGGCAGGGGTATCGGCGAGGAGGAACCGTACCAACTCCACCGTTGCCGCCACGTTACGTCGCCGGTCAGCGTCGACGGTGTCGAGGATCACCGGCGTGACGCTGTCTCCGTGGTGAGGAGCGAAGCGTGCCAAGAACTCGCGGGTGATCAACGTCGCTACCAGCGGCTCGAAGATCAGATTGCTCGCCACGGTGATCTCCCCCCAGTCGCGGCAGGCGAGGAGACGCTCGACGTACTCGCGACTCGGTTGGTAGATCGGATCGGTCAGCCACACCGTCTGCGCGTTGGCATCGGACCAGCCGGGCAGCGCCTCTTCCAGATCCATACCGTAGAGGGCGATCGCCTGGGCGTGGCGGTCCTTATCGAGTCCCTGAAAGACAAGCGGGGTCGCCACCACGTCGGAGAGCGCCTCTCGCTGGACGTAGCAGAAGCACAGGAAAAAGCCGTATTCCAGGTAGCGATAGGCGGCATAATAGGTAGCCAGGATGTCACGCCACCGGGGTGTCAATTCAGCCAACAGGCCACTGCGTTTGGCCCCCTCGACCGCCAGCTCGATCGCCTCTTCATGCCGGGCTTGCTGTTCGACGTAGGGCCGGAACCACTGTTGGGCCGGATCGCGGTATCCCCACCAATCCCTGGCGCGCAGGCGCGTTGAATGTTCGTCCCACATCGGACGGCCGCTCGCACTCGGCGAAAACCACCCCTGCTTGGCGAAGTTCTTGGGATCCCACTGGGTATGGAGTGTCACCTCCTCATACTGCGTGGGGCGTCGCTTGGCCGGACGCAGGTAGCGAAACTCCGCCCCTGTCACCCGCTTCTGCATCACCGGCTGCATAACGGTGCCTCCTCGATATCACACAAAATTAATTGTTTCTTCAGGAAACATTTATGCCATTACCGCTTCTGTCGCCCTCTGTCAATCCCTTGCGCAACAGAGCGGTTTCCTTTAGGAATGAAGGGCGAATAAGGAATCCCTATGACGGCCGCCGCCACAGAGCCCGCTGCAACGCTGGCCCCCGCTGCAGCGTTGCTAGAGTTTTTCTACCCGATTCACTACAAGCTGGGGATGGCCCTGGAAGACGTGCTGCGCCGCGGGCAGCTCACACGCAAGCAGGTTGCCATTCTCTGGCTGATTCGTGCGGAAGGCGGACCGGAGCGTCGCATGCCGCGCAAAGAGATCGAGCGGCTGCTGACCACCTGGTTCGAAATCAGCGGTTCGGCGATCACCAAGGCGCTGCGCGCGATGGCGCGTCCACCCCTGCAGTTGGTCAAGCTGGTCGAAGACCCGCACTCGGCGCGGGAAAAGCTGGTGCTGCTGACTCCCAAAGGGGAGCAGTTCCTGCTCGCCATGATCGAAGCCGGTCAACAGTACATCCAGCAGATCGCTGTCCACCTGTCCGAAGCGGATCTGTGCGCCGGTATTCGCTTCTTGAGTCAGGTCACGGCAGTCTTGGAACAGATGCGCGACGTCCGCAAGGCGTCCGATACAAAAGGGAGACGGGGCTCGCCCCGTCTCACTGTGGCACCGCGGCAGCCAGAGAGGGAAGGCACCTCCCTGTCCCCCAAAAGGGCGAGAAAGGTTTCGGGTAGACGCCGCTCAGTGGTGCTCCCCCCTGCCTGACAGCGCAGCAATAGTATCCAGCAAATCGACTACGCTTCCGGGAAGTGCCTGCAGTTGCGCGTCGAGAGCAACGATTTTCGCCTTCCCCGCTTCGGCCGGGATCACGCCCGTGTCGATCTGCTGCGCGACCGCCAACCGACAGGCGAGCGCCGCCTCGACGAGACCTGCATATGGCGAACCGTGTTTCGCTAAGAGCGAGCGCACTCGATCATTCCCGCAGCGCACGACTTCGGTCCAACCCGTGACCTGGCTACGGCCGGAGGTCTCTGCACAAGAGGCCATGGCGCGGGCGATATCCCTGTTGAGATTGCCGTGTCGCCAGGGCGCGAGCGTTGTGCACCCACTCACGCCATAGCACGCAGCGAGCAAGACCACCCAATACTGCACGGTCGCTCCCTTCCTGGTACAGGCATGGCTAGAGTCCGCAGTGCGGGATCCGACCCGGCCACGGGGAGAGCGATTAAAAATCGATCACCTTGTCGGCAGCGATGAGCACATCGACCAGGTCGTTGCCCTGCTTGCCGAAGCGCGCACCGGGACGGAGGGATTTTTCGTCGATCCCTGCTGCCGCCGCACAATGTGGGCACACGATGACCTCACCGCCAGCCTGACGGAAGCCATCGTAAGCTTTGCCGATCTCATCGCCACGCCCCCACTTCAGATCTTGCGGTGCTCGCACGTCGGCCAACCGCACCCCTTCCAACGTCAACATGAGGGTGACCTTCTGCCCGCGTTCCTGCAGAGTTTTGGCGAACCCCACCGCCATGGAGGCCGCATGCAGGTCGTCGGTGTAGTGGCTCAGTCGCACGACAATATGTTTTTGCGGTGTCTCAGCCGCAGTGGCTGTACACGGCGCAGCGATGTCTACCGCGGTGGCACTCCCCGCCGTTCGCAAGACGACGCCCCAGAGAGCGAACGACCCGAGGAAGATTCCTCCCGAAACGAACAATGCGAGTTTTCTCATCTTGGACTCCTTTCTCTCTCAACAACCTGCTTCGCTGGAGCGACGTAGCGCGCAGGATTCTGGCGAAACGTCGCCCGGCAGTGTTCGCTACAAAAGTAATACGTCTGTCCCTCGTGCTGGAGGTGCGGGGTGTCGTTGCCGCTCCGCACCTCCATCTTGCACACCGGGTCTACTGCGAGAGACACATCTGCTGACTGTGGCGTGGTCGGAGAGCCACCCTGAGCACGAATATAGGCGACGAGATGGTCGAGCTCGTCGTCTGTCAGATAGCCGCGGTAGCTGGGCATCAACGGCAGATAGCCAGTGACCAGGTGGGCTGCAGGATCGAGGATCGCCTCGCGCACGTACTTCTCGTCCGCCAGCACCGTGCGGCCGTCGTTGAGTGTCACCAGCTTGCCGAACAGTCCCGCCAGCGGAGGAGCGATCGTGGTGTGGGTGTGACACGCTGCACACCCGAGAGAGGCATAGAGCCGTTCCCCAACCTGGGCGGCTGACTCTTCTGCGACAAGCTCGGAAGCAGGCAACCATCTGTCACCTCCGGCCAGCGCCAGCGCGTCGTTGGCGAGTTGTTTCATCGCTTCACTGTCGTTACTGTCATAGAGGCCGCGTACCCTCCCTTCCTGGTCGATGAGGAAAAAGAGATTGCTGTGCAAAATCGGGTTGACTGGATCATCCAGGGGCAGAACGGCAACTCTCAGACCTGCCGCCGTCCGATAGAGCATCTCTCGCTCCATGTGGAGGAGAAACCAACGCGCCTCGTCCCCTTTCCACACCGCTGCGTACCGCTTTAAGACCGTCGGGGTGTCGTAGTCGGGGTCGACAGAGAAAGAGAGGAAACGGACGTCGGGGTGACGGACGGCTCTCTGGAGCAGGACCATCTGGGCGGTCAGCAACGGACACGCGGCGGTACAACGGGTAAAAATGAAGTTGGCGATCCATACTCGCCCCCTCAGATCCTGGGTCGTGACGCGCTGTCCATTTTGATCGACAGCAGAGAACAGCGGGATCTCCCACAGGACAGGCAGTGGTTCGTCAGGGGAACGGCTGGGAGGGCTGACCTCCAGCACCGGCGGCTTGCTATTCAAGAGATATTCGCCCCACTTGAGCACGCCGAAAATGACAATCCAGATTCCTCCTATGCTACCTAACACAAGAAGGAGAGACCGTGGTTCCTTCATCATGACCTCCTCGGGCTACCTTGTCCTTTGCCCCTCCGAGGCAGGCATCACACATCGAAGCATCGCAACTCCTCCAGCAGACGCGCGTGCAACAGAGAGGCGGGAGGCTCTGAAGGCCGGAGTGCCATATCCCGCACAGGGTCTGCCGCTGTACTCACTCCCTTTCTCCATCGACTCAAGAGCAACAGAACACCACCCAACCCAGCCACGAAGGCCAGCGGCGGCACCCAATACGCCATCAGGTTGAATCCTTGCGTCAGAGGTTCGGCTAGAATGCGTTCGCCGTACACCCGAACGTAATCGGCCAGGATCTGCGTCTCGCTTCCCCCTTCAGCGAGGCGTCGGCGAATCTCCGTTCTGATGTGTTGCGCCACGTCGCTGTAGTGATTCGCCACTGTCTGGGCAAAGCAACAGGGTGCGACCAGACGAGCCTCTATACGCTTGGCGGCGGCTTCCAATTCAGCAGGCAAAGCGTGTTGTCGCATTTCCCCCCTGACTGGTCGGCTATCCAGGAACAGCATCGCTCCTGCTAGGAGAGCGAGGTCCGACCCAGCAGCGAGAAAAGCCCGACGTGTCACGTTTGCATACACACATCTCTCCATACCACCCCCTCGCCCAGAGGGCTCGATATCGATGTGGAACACCGCTAGAAGCACCGGCTCTGGCCATTAGACCGCGCGCAATGGGCCAGGCTTGGAGTCACACCAAACATGCTTGCGCCCGACAGGTGTGCAGCCCGCGGAGAGCGCCGGCTCTCTCTCCTGGCCTGCAGACCACTCTATGCGCGCGTGCCCGCAGCGCAGTCCCCGATCATGAGGAGAGGTCCGCTAAATGGACGTGAAGGTGAAAAAGCGAGGAGGAGGATCTGGAGAAATACACGCACCCTCAGGAGGAAAGAGGATGGAGTCTTGATGCTGCCACCTCTCAGCAGGAGGAATGAACGGACAGACGGCAGACGGCAAAACGAAGCGAACGCTGGTGAGCTCTGGCGAGGATGCCGGAGCATGTCGTGTGCACGCGCAACGCAACTCACACCGAACACGCTGCACCGTCGGCTGCATGCGACAGCACTGTCCAGAACAGCGCGCGGACAATGTTGCCGGGCGCACCAGTGGACAATGGGCACCGGGTGCGACCACTGAGGTCGATGATGCGAATCGGGGTGCGGCGCGCACGCATTTACTCCCGTACAGCACCGGCCCTTGTGCGACGATCCCACAGCTCAGCAGCAGGACACACAGGATCCGATAGCATCGGGAATCGGCGGTTGCGGCGTTCATGTTTACCGTCGCTCAAGCATACATCCTGGTTCTGTATTACACAGGGGGATAGCGCACTACAAGTCCCTCGGGAAAGCGAAGAAAGGCAAAGCCAAGAGACGGTGGTCGGGTGCAGGGCTTTTGTGACTGCGACGATGAACGACAGCAGGTAGTGCAAATAGCCGACGGAGCGTTACAGGAGGGGGAGGGTAGCCCCCGCCCGTACGACGGCTTCGGGGGGTCCTGAGGGTCGATCGCCTGCAGGAGGGGTCAGTGAGGGGAGTGGGTCAGCAGCTTTGTCGCTTCCTGTTCCACCGCCGTCCCCTTGAAGAAGTCGGGATTCATGCCCCACAGTCGCACCGGATTGGTGAAGACGAAATCGCGAAAGTCCTCCTCCGTGAGCAGCTCCCGCTCCACCAACTCATACGCCTCTGCCAGGACCGTGGTCATATCCGGGACATCCCAATGGCCGATGTCGGAACTGAAGATCGCCCCCAGCCGCGCGCCAAAGGGGTTCATTTTGCTGTTGAAGGCCGTAGCGTTCAGCGGATCATCGGCCTCGCAGCCGAAGTAGAAATGGGGGACGAACAGCTCTTTGATGTCCTCCGCTTTCTCAATACCGCAGCGTATCCAATCGTCCAGGGTCTCCGGAGCCTCTTTCGTGCCGGCCAAAGATCCCAGCGTCTGACGGAGGTCCCCGAGATTGCGCTGCACGATGGCGTCGCCGTAGCGTCGGTGGAGCTCGAGCCACAACTCTGCATTGAGGTTAGCAGGGTTGTAGTGCTCTATCGCCTTGCCGTTGCGCTTCTCCCAGCGGGCCACCATGCCGGCGTAGAGGTCGGCAGCCCAGGCCACTCCCGCTTCGAGAAAGCCGAACTTGAGCGTCGGAAAGCGGCGTGTCACGCCGCCCATGAAGAGCGCTTTGCACACCGCCTCGCCGGCGGCAGCGAAATGGCCGGTATGGTTGTACATGTAGTTGGAGGTCGTGCGGCTCCCCCAGCCCATGCCGGGCGAATGGAAGGTCGGTGGAACCTTCAACTCGACGCACTTGGCCCACACCGGATCGTAATCATAGGCGCTGTCGATGCAAAAAGTGTCGAGCCAAAAGGCGTGGCGTACGGCGTCGAAGCCTGGCCGCTCGGCGACGGGAAGCGCCCGCTGCACGTGCCCAGCCATGAGGATAGCTTTCAATCCCAGCTCTTTGACCGCGTGCTCCAATTCGGCAATGGCCTCCTGGGGCGTGTGCATGGGGATGCAGGCCGCTGGCGTCATGCGGTCGGCATACTCGCGGAAGTAGTCGGCGCAGTACCAGTTGAACGCCCGACAGGTGGCCTGTCGCAATTCGGCGTTCTCGATGTGCGGGAACCCCAATCCTAGGGAAGGATAGAGGACGACAAAATCCAACCCCATCTCGTCCATGCGCTCGCGGAGCAGTTTGGGCAACACGGCGGTCGCCCGGTCCAGAGTGTTTTTCGTCGGCAGCGCCCACCACGGCGAGCGCGTAGCCCGCTGTGCACGTCGCTCCTCCGGCGAGAGCCGATACCAGTCGAACAGTTTCCCCCAACTGCCGGTGTTGCGCTCGCGCGAGCGATACAGGTCCACCATCGTGCGCCCGCCGACTTTGTGGAGGTATTCTACAAAGCCCGGTTCGAATTCGATCATGTGGCCGTCGGAATCGACCACCGGGTGGTTCAGCCGCGCGCGCACTGCCGCCGATGTGGATCGGAACGTCATCGATCATCCCTCCTGATTGCTATTTCCCCAACCGGACCATGCAACACTCCCTGGCCCTCCAACGTTGGATCACGCCGGGTGGCAGTCCGGGTATGCTCCGTTGAGCACGGCTTCCCCGACGCAGGTTCATCCACATTACACTCCTCGCACGAGGGTTGTACAGTACTGGCCGCTGCGCCGAGAGGCCGAGCGGTTGCCACCAGGCTTGGCCCTGCCCTCGTCCCCAGCCGGTTACGGCTTGATCGCGATATGGATCGCCTCTTCTCCTGGCACCTCCCGCGCCAGCACCTTGATGGCGTGCTCGACCTGCTCCAGCGGAAAGGTGTGCGTATGCATCTTCGCCAGCGGATATTTGCCCGATTCGATAATGCGAATCGCTCGTTCATAGGCAGGGTAGTCCACCCCTAAGGCCCCCTTTACCGTCAGTTCACGCAAGATAATACGGTCGCTGAAAAAGTTGGGGACGGGATGTGGGCCCTTGACGCCGGCCAACACGACAGTTCCACCTGGTTTGGCAATCTCGATGGCGTCGAGCACCGGTTGGGTAGCGTAGGCCGAGACATCGACCACGACATCCGCCATCTGGCCTGTGGTGATCTCTTTCACGCGCTCGACGGTGTTCTCTTCCTCGACATTGATCGTGTAGTGCGCCCCGAACTCTTTGGCCAACGCCAGCTTGTGGGCATCGGCGCGTAAGCCCGTCACGATAATCCGCTCAGCGCCGGCTTCGCGCGCGGCGATCACACAGGCCAGCCCGCGCTGTCCAGGACCGAGGATGACCACGGTGTCGCCCATTTTCGTCCCCGGAATGGTACAGGCCCAACGTACCCCCGCTCCGAGCGGGTTGAACATCACTGCCAGTTCTGCTGGGATCGTCGGGGAAACCTTGTGCAACACGGTGTTCGGCTCCAGATACATGTACTGGGCATATCCCCCCCAGAGCGCCGGTGGCGTCGCGGTCGAGGTATAGCCATAGGCCCAGGCACGCCGCTCCCCGCGGCAGAGCAAATATCGGCCGGTCAGACAGTTGGCACAGACCCCGCAATGCAGGATCGGCTCCACCGCCACCCGGTCGCCAACCTTCACCCCCCACTTTTTGGCCGCCTCGCTCCCGATCTCTTCGATGACCCCGAGCGGCTCGTGCCCGGGGATGACAGGATACGGAATGCGAAATCCCCCGCCGCTGAGCGCTCCGCTATACTGCTCGTAATCGCTGCCGCAGATGCCACACGCTTCGAGGCGTAACAACCCCTCATGGGGACCGATGCGGGGCAGCGCAAACTCCTGCAGCTCGATCTTGCGGTCCGCAACCTGTACGGCCGCTAGCACTTTGCTCGCCATAGCCCCCTCCTTACGAAGACGAAGCACTTCGGTTGCTCCTCTCCCTTTTATCAACCTGACAATAGGGTGCAACACAACCTTTTTTGATCCGGCAACTTGCAAAAGGGTGATAGACAGCACTGCTCCCCCTTCGAGGAGTCCGGTCATCTTCGAGCCCAGCCTTTTCCTGAACAGGTCAGAAACCTGCCTCATGCGCGGATTGATGCTTCCCTCCCAGTTGGCGTACCCACTCCTTCTCCCAAACTTGACATGCCCGCAGGGGGCAGGCTATCTGCATCTGACCGATCTCTCACAGGAGGGCAAGGCGATGCTAGGCGCGATGGCACATACGGGTATCACCGTGCGCGACATGGACAGAGCGTTGCGCTTCTACCGCGATCTTTTGGGGTTGAAGGTGCTAGGAGACATTACCTTCTCTGGCGCGGAGGTGGACGCTCTCACGCAGGTGCAGGGAGCCCGCCTCAGAGCGGTGTACCTGCGCAGCGAGGAAGATCCAAAAGGGCCACCGCTCGAACTGCTGCAGTTTATCGCCCCGCAGGGCGACACCGGCACGCCCTATGCCCGTCTGACCAACCCGGGAATTACCGAAGTGGCGTTTTGGGTCACCGACATCGAACAGACATACCACGCACTACGCGCGCGGGGAGTGGAGTGTTACTCCCCCCCGCAACTGTTCGTGCTGGCGGGGTACGGCAAGGTGAAAGCGGTGTATTTCCGCGATCCAGACGGGACCACGCTGGAACTGTTGCAGCGTGTCGCCGGCTGAGCAGTCAGAGACCTTTGCCAGGGGAGAGCACCACACGGCCGCAGGCGCCAGCATGACCGAGATGCACTCCCCGTTTCACCCGCACCGATCCCCCACAGGGACACAGCGGTCGCCCCTGGTACAGAGCTCTCCCGGTCTCGACCTCAGCACGTTGTTTGTCGTCTCTTCTCTGGCTGAAACCCAAAGGCGCGGCCTTCCTCACCAGCCAGCAGCCGGCCAGGCGGTTCTGTTCTAGGCACAAGACGCCGGTAAACCGAGTGTACAGGACCAAAACGAGACCCGGTAGCAGGCGTTTCGTTGACAACCCGTCAGGGGTGCGGTAACTGCCGCACAGTCATGCTTTCCCAAAGGAGGGAATCGGTATGGGACGTCTGGAGAACAAAGTCGCCTTCATTACCGGCGCGGGGTCGGGCATCGCCCGGGCTGCGGCGTTCCTGTTCGCCCGTGAGGGTGCCAAGGTGGTGATTGCTGAACTGAAACCAGAGCTCGGTAAAGCCACGGAACTGGCCGTGCGCGATGCCGGCGGAGACGCGCTGTTCATCGAGACGGACGTCACCAAGGAAGACAGTGTAAAACATGCGATCGCCGAGACCGTGGCGCGATACGGTCAATTGCACGTGCTGTATAATTGTGCGGGTGGATCGATCCCGCAGGATGCTCCTGTCACGACCGTCTCTCTGGACGTGTGGCAGCACACGATGTCGTTAGATCTGCTGGGGCCGTTCTTGTGTTGTCGGCACGGCATTCCCGAGCTGATCAAGGCCGGGGGTGGGTCGATTATCAATATGTCGTCCGTAGCGGCGTTGCAGGGTTCTTTTGGTCTACACGTGTACATGACCGCAAAAGGCGGCGTCATCTCCTTCACCAGGGCGCTCGCGGGGGAGTATGCCAAGCAGAACATTCGTGCCAACGTCATCTGTCCGGGGATGGTGCTGACCGAGCGGGTCAAGCAACGTTTTGGCGGGACCGCCGGCACGCCACCGACGCCACAGGCCGAAGCGATACGACGGCGATTGCAGGAGCACCCGTTCGCGGTGGGGCAACCGGAAGACATCGCACACATTGCGCTCTTTTTGGCCTCGGATGAGTCCCGCATGATCACCGGTGCGGTTATCCCCGCCGACGGCGGCTTGTCAGCGTATTAGGGATTGAGCGCAACGCTTGCCTCCGGACCGGAAACGCTCCGGAGGCCGCGAGCGACACACCACCGCCTATGGCTTTGCCGTCGGCCGCGTCAATCCCGCCATCGCCTCCGCAGCAGTCGTCCGCACGGGATACTGGGCGTAGGCCACCTTGAGCTCGAGCGTGTGCCCATCTGGATCCATTACGTATATGGAGGTCCCGAATCCCGTCGCTCCGTACAACTCGACGGGACCGAACACGATGGGGACGTTCTGCTCCCGTAAATATTGCACGACGGCATCCATATCCGCCTGGAGCAGCAAACAGAGGTGATCGACCCCGCGCTCGTCCTTCTCGGCCAGTTTTTTGCCCTCGGGCAGGACCCGCAAGTCGATCAGATGCTGACCGCAGCGGAGCTGATAGATCTGCAGATCTTCGATCACTCGCTCCACGGTCAGACCCAGAATCTGGGTGTAAAAGTGGAGCGCCCGCTCTCGCTGGGTCACCTGCAGAACCACATGGTCAATTCCCGCAAAGCGCATCGGAGAGTTCGGTCGCATACTTCCCCCATCGACGACGAAACTTCTTGCGTCGCACAACCTCCGCTCACAACCAGCGCGATGCCGTCACAAACGAGGCCGCGTCTGAGCACGGCCACACGACCGCTTCGGTGATCTCCCCTGGCCGGGCCACCTGGGCTGTCACGGCGTCACCGCGCTGCGGCGGCCGCTGTGAGACGTAGTACACCACAGGGCCCGTACGATCTGACGAGACCACAGTTCGAGGCGATATTCACAAAGGCCAGCACCGTCGCTCGTCCAATCCTCACGGCGCTGGCGGCAATCGACGCACTCCTCTGCTCCAGTCACTCGGCTATCACGCCTCCCGATCCGGTTGCACGCTCTCCCTCTTGCCGTCCCCAGGACGCTCACTCCACTGGACGAAACCGCGTTGGGTCATCGAGCCCGTTGCGTACCTCTGGCTGTCCGTACAGCTCGACCGCACTCGTCACCTCCACAAACGACAGCGCCAGCCACAAAAGCCGTTGGGCATCTTCCGGGAGATGGGCGGGGGAGAACTGATCGAGGTACGCTACGATTGCCTCCATCTGGGGCATCAGGGCGTCGTACAATTCCCGTAACTCTTCCATGGTACTGGCGCGCCGTTTGCGGATGCGGTCCCCTTCTTTCGCCAGTGCCCACGCATTGAAACGTTCCAGGCTGCGGAACGACGGCGGCAGACTGCCGTGAGACATAGTCACATGCTCCTGCTCCATAGGCCTTCACCCTTCCTGAAAAACGCCAACCTGATCCGCCAGCACCTTGTGAAAATGGCGGATCTGAATCTCGTTATCCTGGAAGAGCACGTGGGTTTTCGCCCGTGACGCCAATCCTGCATGGATCGTCTCGTGCGCAGCCGCGTCTTCCTGCAGGACATTGCGCAGCCGACACTTGGCATACTCTTGGCCGATCCGCTGCCCCGCCGTCTCCGCCGGAGGGAAATAGATCTTGATCTCCCATACCGTGCGATCTACCGCCAGCGGCCAGAAGTTGTAGGTCATGAAGAAGTCGTTGGCAGCACCGCGAAAGAGCAAGATGACGAAATTGGGAAAGATCGCATAGAAGTCGAAGTCCCCGATCAGCGGCAAGCGGCATCGGGTGGCGGCGGTATCCAGGCGAGCGACGAGTTCTTCGCTGGCCGTTACGGTATGCGAGGGGTTGAGTTCGCACGAATAGACGCTGTGGCGACGGAAGAACCGCACGTCCAGAAGTCGGGTATAACGATTGTCCTTGAGAACGAAGACATCCGGGAAAGAGGCACGGTGTTGAAAGGGAAGATGATAGACCTCGTTTTGGGCGTCGAGGGCGATCTTCCAATTCGCCCGCTCGTCCACCCTATACACATGGGCCAAGGCCAAGCGCTCGAAGCCGGCGCCGGCAAGCTGCCCCGTCACCCCGTCCAAATAGGTCGAGAGACTCTCTCGAGGCTGGGGATCGAGATTGACGAAGATGAATCCCTCCCAGACGTCCGTGGCGACGGGAGTGAGACCGAGCTCGCTCTTCTTCAGGTCGAAGAAATTCTCTTCATCCGATACCCATTTGAGCTGCCCCTGACTATCGTACGCCCAGCTATGGAAGTTACAGGTCAAATAGCCCCGACACGACCCCCTCTCATCCAACACCACTTTGTTGCCGCGATGCGAACAAACGTTGTGAAACCCGCGCACGACCCCGTCGTCACCTCGGATCAGGACAATCGAGGCATTGCAGACCGCCAGGTCCCGCACCAGGTAATCGCCAGGCTGGGGAATCTCCTCTACCCGCCCCATGTTCAGCCACACCCGCCGAAAGACCCGCTCGCGCTCCAGCGCGAAATACTCCGGCGAGATATAGGGCTCGGCCGGTACCGGTCCGGTTCCCAGCTCGGGGTAGACTTTGGCCCAGCGTTTGTCGCTCATGTCCGTTTTCATAGCAGTTCCCTCAGTGTCTCAGCGGTCGCCGCTGCTCTTTCCCAAGCCACGTCCCCAGCCCCCTCGTACTAGTGCGTCTTCGCGCGCTGGTCAATGCTCCCGAGCACGTTGACCTTGCCGTGGGCGTACCCAGAGACAAAACGTATAAAACCACGGTGGACCTATCTCTTGCCAGCCTGGTGTGGTAGTTTCCCTGGTCAACAGGGAGAATCTTGCGTGCGAAGCGTGCCTGTGATGAAGCGTCCCGCGCGTGTTCGTCGGCTGCTTGCAGCCCTGCGTGCGTATCGGCCCCAACAGGTCTACCTTTTTGGTTCCTACGCGCGTGGGGAGGCAGACTCGCTGAGCGACCTCGATGTGGTGATCATCAAACAGACGACGCAGCCGTTCCTGGAACGACTGCGCGAGGTCGGCACGCTGCTGCCTGCGAGTATGGGTGGAGTAGATGTGTTGGTGTATACGCCTGAGGAGTTTGCCACTATGCTGGCCAGCGGCAATGCGTTCGCTGAAATGGTAGCCCAAGAGGGCCGCTTGATTTATGAGCAGCACGCGCAAGGCTGAAGCGACGAGATGGTTTCGTCAGGCTCAGTACGACCTGAAAGCGGCCCACTGGAATATCCAGGGGGGGCAGAGACCGGTGAGCCAGTACGCACCTTAGCTTCCAGGCGTCGCTGCCACACTACGTGAGAGCTGTAGATCGCGCCCTAGACCACACAGGCTCTCAGGCGCTTTTCAAAAGCCGCGGCTCTCGGGCCGTCATACTCGCCAAGACTGATAGCCATGAGCCCGATTCACTCCGGGTCGACTGTGTCTCCAGATAGTCCACCGCCGCTGCAGTTGGACGCTCGTACTCCGGACGGAGATGGAGATTTCGCATCTGCAACGCCTCTCCGTTGCCCGGTCCATCCACCCCCAAACAGGCCAGACCCCGCTTCACCAACTCTCTGCCACCGATGAGGTAGAGCTGCTCCCTGGAG